>JBFKMJ010000227.1:0-3136 GCA_041629915.1 Gallionella sp. | reverse complement strand
TATCCGGTGCGCCAGGGGCTGGTCGCCCTGTATGAGCCTTTCATCGACACCGTGGTGATCTGCACCCTGACCGCGCTGGTCATCATTATTACCGGTGTCTACAACGCACCCGAGCATGAAGCATTGCGCTCCGCCAGCCAGGGGGCGGCGCTGACTTCCATGGCGTTTGCCACCGTGTCAGACTGGCTCCCGATGATCCTCGCACTCTCGGTGGTGTTGTTTGCCTACAGCACGGCGATTTCCTGGTCGTATTACGGCGAGCGTTGCTGGGTGTACGTGTTCGGCGAACGCTACTCCATCCTGTACAAGACCTTCTTCATTGGTTTCGTTATTATTGCGTCCATTGCCAGTGCCGGAAATCTGCTGGACTTCACCGATCTGCTGGTGCTGGCCATGGCCTTCCCCAACCTGATCGGGCTGTATGTGCTGAGCGGCAAGGTTAAAGCCGCGCTGGTCGAATATCAGGCAAGACTGAAAAACGGGGAGCTGGATCGTGAGGCCGGGATTTTGCCCGGAAAATGCCGGAGTTGATCGAGGAGAGTGAAATGAAAACCATTCTGATTGCCAATCCCAAAGGCGGTAGCGGGAAAACCACGCTGTCGGTCAACATTGCCGGATATCTGGCCAATCGCGGTCAGCGGGTGGCGATGCTTGACCTGGACCGGCAGCAATCCTCCGCATTGTGGCTCGCCACGCGCCCTGACGATCTGCCGCGCATACGCACGCTCAATCAGAAAAAGGGGCATGATCACCACAACGACTGGCTGGTAATCGATTCACCTGCAGGCCTGCACGGCAAGAACCTTGCGCACGCCCTCAAACTGGCGCACAAGATCATCGTGCCCGTCGCCCCCTCCTTGTTCGATTTGCAGGCCAGCCGCGACTTCCTGCAACTGCTTGCCGACGAAAAGACGGTGCGCAAGGGAAAGTCCAGCATCGGTGTGGTGGGCATGCGCATGGAAATGCGCACCAAGGCCGCCTGGGCACTGGAGCATTTTCTCGCCAGCCTCGATCTGCCGGTGCTGGCCTACCTGCGCGAGACGCAGGTATATGTGAATGCCTCCTTCGAGGGGAAATCCCTGTTCGATTTGCCGCCCCACCTGGCCGAGCGCGAGCTGGAACAATGGGCGTTCTTGCAGGACTGGCTGGAACAGGACTGATCCATACACCCGCCGTCAGCAGCTTGCCATCAATTCCCGAATGACCAGCTCGGTACGGCATGCACGACCATGTAATCCACTGCCGCCCTGACTTCCGCGTCCGTCAGCTTGGCATTGGAACCGCGCGACGGCATGGAACCTTTCTTCCCGATGAATCCGTTGATGGCATGGTCATAGAGAATTTCATTGCTCTGGGTGAGGCGTTCCTCCCAGTCCTCCTTGACGCCCAGACGTGGCGCGCTTTTCAACCCGGTCTTATGGCAGATACCGCAGGTGCTCTTGTACACCCTCTCGCCGGTTACCAGGTCAGGCGCTGAGCCGGTTTGCTCCATCGCCTCGCCCGGTATAGGTGATGCGGTCACCCTGACGGATATTTCGGCGCTGGCAGGCGCATTGCCAGATGCGCCGGTTCCGTTGTCCTTGCCGCCGCACCCGGAAAGAAGTACGAGTAATGCGATAACGATCAGTAATGGTTTTTTCATGTGCGTCATAACCCCTCGGTCAGCGAATTGTAGTTTGTTTGCTTATCGTCGGAAACATATGCGAATCAAGCGGGTCATGCGACGCCGGTACGGAATACCACACCATATAGTCCACCGCGGCCCTGACCTCGCTGTCGGACAGCTTTGCGTTAGAACCACGTGAGGGCATCGAACCCCTGCTCCCCCTGTATCCGTTGATGGCACGATCATAAAGAACTTCCTTGCCCTGGGCGAAGCGTAAAGCCCATTCTCTCCCGTCACCCAGACGCGGCGCGCCGCTCAGCCCGATTCTATGGCAAAGGCTGCAGCTACTCTTGTACACTTTTTCACCGATTGCCAGTTCCTGTGTGGCAGGCAACCTTGCCTGTGGCTTTCCCGCTACCGGCCATTCGGCAGTGCCGGACACCACATCGGACCGGGACGACTCGTCCTTGTTGCCGCCGCATCCGGAAAGAAGTGCGAGCAGTACGATGACCGGGACAAATTGTATTGGCATGGCACTCTGCCCTGTCGATGAAGAGAAAGTTTTCCAGGCAGCATTTTATCGTTTCGGAACCGGACGCGCCGATTCATCGATCCCGCTTGCGTCGCGATTTTGTTTTACGCTATTGTGCATCACATTCCCGGAGGCGGCATGGCAAAAGCAAAAACAATTTATTCCTGCACCGAGTGCGGCGGACAGACGCCGAAGTGGCAGGGGCAATGCCCGCATTGCATGGAGTGGAATACGCTGATCGAGTCGGTGGCCGAGGCTGCTGCGCCCGGCGCCAAAAACCGTTTCAGCGCGTTGGCCGCGAGCGGCAAGGTGCAGAGGCTCTCCGAAGTCGAGGCGGCCGAAGTGCCGCGCACACCGACCGGCATCGCCGAGTTTGACCGTGTGCTGGGCGGCGGGCTGGTGCAAGGGGCGGTGGTACTGATCGGCGGCGATCCCGGCATCGGCAAATCCACCCTGCTGCTGCAGGTGTTGGCGCACCTGTCCGGCCAGCAGAACACCCTGTACGTCAGCGGTGAGGAATCGGCGCAACAGATCGCACTGCGTGCCAAACGTCTTGCGCTGGACGCGCACAGCCTGCGCCTGTTACCTGAGATCCAGCTGGAAAAAATCCAGGCGGCGATTGCCGCAGACAAGCCGGACATCGTGGTGATCGACTCGATCCAGACCGTCTATTCAGAACAGCTCACTTCCGCGCCCGGCTCTGTTGCACAGGTGCGCGAATGCGCCGCACAACTGACGCGCATCGCCAAGAGCCGGAACATCACCATCATTCTGGTCGGCCATGTCACCAAGGAGGGCGCGCTGGCCGGGCCGCGCGTGCTGGAACACATTGTCGATACGGTGCTGTATTTCGAGGGCGACACGCATTCCAGCTTCCGTTTGATTCGCGCATTCAAGAACCGCTTCGGCGCGGTGAACGAACTGGGCGTGTTCGCGATGACCGAAAAGGGTTTGCGCGAAGTGAACAATCCGTCCGCGCTGTTCCTGTCGCAGCACGG
>JBFKMJ010000226.1:0-3189 GCA_041629915.1 Gallionella sp. | reverse complement strand
GCGCAGAAGGCGGCGGCCGCCATTCTGCCCTATTTGCCTGCAACATGACCGGGGTTATCCTGATCGGCGGCGTGGACGAAGCCGGGCGCGGTCCGCTGGCCGGACCGGTATGTGCAGCAGCGGTGATCCTCGACGCGAATAATCCCATCGCGGACCTGGCGGATTCCAAAAAACTCTCAGAACGGCGGCGCGAGCAACTTGCCCCGGTCATCCGCGAACGCGCGCTGGCGTGGGCGGTCGCCTGGGCCGAAGTGGAAGAGATCGACCAGCTCAATATCCTGCAGGCCACGTTGCTGGCGATGCGCCGTGCCGTGCTGGCGTTGCCGGTGCAACCACAGCAGGTGCTGGTCGATGGGCTGTATTGCCCGCAGACCGGCATTCCCAGTCAGGCCATCGTCAAGGGCGACAGCAAGGTCGCCGCGATTTCTGCCGCGTCGATTCTGGCGAAAACCGCACGCGATGAACTGATGCTGCAATTGCACGAACGCCATCCGCAATACGGCTTCGCCGACCACAAGGGTTATCCTACTGCCGCCCACCTTGCGGCATTGCGCGAGCATGGCGTATCCGGGGTGCACCGCCGAAGTTTCAAGCCGGTGCGCGAGATGTTGCAGTACACTAGACAAAACATCCTGTGAGGCTGAGGTGATTGCTTATAAACTCATCCATCTACTCGCCGTGCTGGCCTGGGTCGGCGGCATGTTCTTCGCCTACACCATGCTGCGCCCGGCAGCTGCCGAAGCGCTCCAGCCAGCCGGACGCATGAGGTTGTGGAATGCGGTATTGCACCGTTTTTTCAACTGGATGTGGGCTGCCATTGGCCTGATATTGATTACAGGTTTTTATCTGATTTACAAGTACGGTGGCATTGCCCATGTCGCGGCTCACGTGCATAGCATGCTGGTGCTGGGCCTGCTGATGATGGTGATCTACTGCTATGCATTTTTTGGCTGCTATGTGCCGTTCAGTCTGCATGTCGCGAAAAAGCGCTGGGAAGAAGCAGAGGCGCAGTGGGTCAGGATACGCAGGCTGATTGTGTTGAATCTGGCGTTGGGACTGTTGATTATCATTGCGGTGGAAATTGTCATGGCCGGGTGAACCATGCGATTTTGGCGCGGACATGATTTAGCAGTGCGGCTTGAATTATTTCTTCGGGAGGGGTTATGCGACTGGCGATGATCGGTTTGGGCAAGATGGGTGCCAACATGGTGCGCAGGTTGTGCCGCAGCGGCATTGAAGTGGTCGGCTACAACCGCTCGGCAGGTGTGGTGACGCAGCTCGCCGCAGAGGAAGGGATGCTGGCCGCCGCTTCAGTCGCCGAGGCTGTGGCGCAGTTGTCGAGTCCGCGCGTGGTGTGGCTGATGCTGCCGAGCGGAGAACCGACCGAACAGCAGATTCGCGCGTTGGCGCCATTGCTGGATGAGGGTGACATCATCGTGGACGGCGGCAATTCCAATTATCACGACAGCCAGCGCCGCGGTGCCTGGCTGGCGGAGCAGGGCATCGGCTTCATGGATTGCGGCACCTCCGGCGGGGTGTGGGGGCTGGAGAACGGTTACTGCCTGATGGCCGGTGCGACACCCGCAGTGGCAGCAATCATGACGCCGGTTCTGCAGGCGCTGGCACCCGCCGCGGATCGCGGCTGGGCGCATGTCGGGCCAATCGGCTCGGGTCATTTCACCAAGATGCTGCACAACGGTATCGAGTACGGCATGATGCAGTCGCTCGCCGAGGGCCTGGAACTGTTGCGCGGCAAGCGGGAATTTGCGCTCGACTTGGCGCAGATTACCGAGCTGTGGCGTCATGGCTCGGTGGTGCGCAGCTGGCTGCTCGATCTCACCGCGGAAGCGCTGCAGCATGACCAGGAACTGACGGCCATCGCGCCCTATGTGCCGGATTCCGGTGAGGGGCGCTGGACAGTGGTCGAGGCAGTCGATCAGGGTGTTGCGGCGCCGGTGCTCACCCTGGCGCTGCAGATGCGCTTCAACAGCCAGAACGAAACCGGTTACGGCTATCGTTTGCTCTCGACCATGCGCAACGCCTTTGGCGGACATGCCGTCAAGCGCGCGGGCGAAGCCTGAGTGACGACAGGGACATGGAACATGAGCCCATTTTTTTACGTCATGGCAGAAATCGTGCGGTAGATTCATGATGCGATGTATTGCTGGAGACATCGGCGGCACCAAGACGCATCTCGCCGTTGCTGAAGTCAGCGGCACGCGGGTCCGGGTTGAGCGCGTGGCCACCTATGCGTGCCGCGATTATTCCATGTTCGAGCAACTGCTCGGCGATTTCCTTTCGGGTGCCGATGTTCCCCGCTATGCAGCTTTCGGCATTGCCGGCCCGGTAGCGGGCAGGGTGGTACAGACCACCAATCTACCCTGGCATATCGATGCCGATGCCTTGCAGCGGCAATTCGGGTTTGCGCATTGCACCCTGCTTAACGACCTGGAGGCGATGGCCGGCGGCCTGGCTGCATTGGGCGCGGATGAGATGCTGACCTTGCAGGCCGGCGCCCCCGATGCCTGCGGCAACTCTGCCGTGATAGCCGCCGGCACCGGTCTGGGCGAGGCGGGGTTGTTCTGGGACGGACAGCAGCATCATCCGTTTGCCACGCAAGGCGGCCATGCCAGTTTCAGCCCCGGTGACGAACTGGAAATCGCCCTGCTGCGCTACCTGCAGCAACGGCATCAGCATGTCAGCTGGGAGCGCGTGGTCTCCGGCATGGGGCTGCCGAGTCTGCATGAATTCCTGTGTGCTTATCGTGATGTGGTTGCGCCACTCTGGCTGACCGAGGAAATGGAAAGCGGCGATGCGGCTGCTGCCATCAGCCGCGCCGCCCTGTCCGGCCGCGATGAAATCTGTGTCGAGACGCTGGACCGGTTCGTGCGGCTGTATGGTTCCGAAGCGGGCAATCTCGCGCTCAAGGTGATGAGCCACGGCGGGTTGTATCTGGGTGGCGGTATCGCGCCGAAGATTCTGCCGCTGTTGCAGAACGGCGCGTTTGTGCAGGCATTCCTGAATAAGGGTCGCATGCGTCCGCTGCTCGAAGCCATGCCGGTTCGGGTCATTTTGAATGAACGCACCGCATTGCTGGGTGCGGCCTTGCGTGCCGCGCAAGTGGCCGATGACACAACATGAATATCATCGATTTGCCGAACGCCCATGCCATTGTCGTGCATGATGGTG
>JBFKMJ010000225.1:0-3222 GCA_041629915.1 Gallionella sp. | reverse complement strand
TTGCATACCCTGGGAAAGCCGGGAGCAACCGGGCAAAACGAACCGGCCTTGTCCCAGACCATCGGAAAACCCGGCGGCTTTTCCGCAATATTGTCTGTCGCGCTGGGCTCACTGACTCCGGATAAACACGGGCAACAGCCGGCGACGCGCCACGCCCTCGATGAAACGCATGAGCGGAGCCGCAATGTCCCGTAAATTACCCACATTGCCTTCTCTGCCCAGTTTCAGTGCGGGAATATTGTTGCTTCTGCTGCTATGCGCAACCCGGAATGCAGCGGCAGAAATCGGCCTGCCCGCATTGACCAGCACGCCGGCGCCGGGTGGCGGCCAGATCTACAGCCTGAGCCTGCAAACCCTGCTGCTGCTCACTTCCCTGAGCTTCCTGCCTGCGGTCATGCTGATGATGACCGGCTTCACGCGCATTATCATCGTGTTGAGCCTGCTGCGTTCCGCACTGGGCACGCCCTCCTCCCCGCCCAATCAGGTGCTGATCGGGCTGGCGCTGTTTCTCACGTTCTTCGTCATGTCGCCGGTGCTGGACAAGATTTACACAGAAGCCTATCTGCCTTTCAGCGAAAACAAACTGGATTTCGTGCAAGCCGTCGAAAAGGGAAGTTTGCCGCTGAAGGCATTCATGCTGCGCCAGACTCGCGAAACGGATATTGCCCTGTTTGTCAGGATTTCCGAAAGCGAGCCGATCGAAAATGCCGAGCAGGTTCCCCTGCATATCCTGGTACCGGCCTACGTGACCAGCGAATTGAAAACCGCCTTTCAGATCGGCTTTGTGGTGTTCATCCCCTTTCTCATTATCGACATGGTGGTGGCCAGCGTGCTGATGTCCATGGGTATGATGATGGTGTCACCCGCGATCATTTCATTGCCCTTCAAGATCATGCTGTTCGTGCTGGCAGATGGCTGGAATCTCATTATCGGCTCGCTTGCACAGAGCTTCTTCACCTGACTGATGGCGTGATGCTCACGTGACTCCGGAAACCGTCATTACCATCGGACAGCAGGCTGTCGAAATGACCCTGATGCTCTCCGCTCCGTTGCTGCTCAGTGCACTGGTCATCGGGCTGGTGGTAAGCATCTTTCAGGCCGCGACCCAGATCAATGAAATGACGCTGTCATTTATTCCGAAGCTGCTGGGAATCTTTCTGGCGCTGATTCTGACCGGGCCGTGGATGGTCAACACCATGGTCGATTACATCCAGCGGCTCTTTGGCAATATCCCCTGGATGGTTGGATAGCAGTCATGATCAGCCTCACCAGCGCGCAACTTGATGCCTGGCTGGCCACGCTGATGTTTCCGCTGGCGCGCATCCTGGCCATGATTGCCGCCTCGCCGGTCATCGGCAACAAACAGGTTCCCAAGCGCGTCAAGGTGGGCTTGTCGGTAATGCTCACCATCATCATCGCGCCCACCCTTGGCGTAACACCGGCAATTTCCATCGGTTCCCCGCAAGGGCTGCTGATTATGCTGCAACAGGTCATTATCGGCGTGGCCATGGGATTCACCATGCGTTTGATATTCACTGCAGTCGAAATGGCGGGCGAGCTGATCGGGTTGCAGATGGGACTGGGATTCGCCAGTTTTTATGACCCGCTGAACGCGTCATACACGCCCATTGTCGCGCGCTGGCTCGGGATGATTGCAGCACTCGCGTTTCTGGCCATGAATGGTCATCTTTACATGCTCTCCGCACTGGCAGAAAGTTTCAAGACTCTGCCTGTCGGAGGCATGCTGACGAGCCTGGAATTCCACGAAGTCGCCCGCTGGGGTGGGAGCATTTTTGCCTATGCCCTGCAGATTTCGCTGCCCATCCTGGCCGCATTATTGACCACCAATATTGCACTGGGAATACTCACCCGGGCTGCGCCGCAACTGAATCTGTTTGCGATTGGCTTCCCGGTCACACTGGCAATCGGATTTTTTGTGCTGGCACTGTCCATGCCCTACTTCATCCCGCTGCTGGACCGGCTTATCCAGGAGGGGCTGGGTACAATGCTGAGACTTTCCACGCCAGTCATCCTGCCGCAACGACCCTGACCCAGCCCCGCTGTCGGGCGCGCCAGTAAAATATTTTCAAAATCACCCTAAAGGTTTTCCAAATGCTGCCGATACTGCATACAGGAGGTTGATTTGATCCCTTGCAAATCAGCTGCCCGACTGACACACCGCCCGTTTTCAGGCGGTGTGTCGCTGCTTGTCAGAAAAACACCTACATGACAGGCCCTTAAATCTTTACAGAAAAATAGGCCGGCTTCCGATTTTTTTCTTGCCTCCCTTTTGAAATACTGCAAGACCCACGATAGTCAATGGGCACAGTTGTCAAACATCAAATTAATGATAAGCCGGTTCCGAACCATTTGTTTGCTACCGGCTAGCAAGGGAGCCATATGAACACCATACAATTGCAGGAAGGTATCCGCGACGTCAATTTGACTTATCTGATGCTGGCGCAACAAATGATCAAGGAAGACAAGCCAGCCGCAATATTCCGCCTCGGCATCAACCAGGATATGGTTGACGTGCTGGCAGGACTGGCACCGACGCAAATCATCAAGATGGCAGCATCCAACATGCTGCTGTGCCGTTTTCGCTTTGACGAAGATCTGATGCTCAACATGGTAACCGATTACAGCAAGGATCGTATGATGTCACAGGCGCACGCGGCGATTCTGATGTCGTCGCAACCCGTTGAAGCACTCGCCTAGAAAGCCGGCGATCATGGCGACTAAAACCGTAGCGGGAGATATTCATCAAGTCAAGGTTGCGATTGATCTGATCGAAATGGGCGCGCGTCTGCAATTGTTGCAGGAAGAAACCACACTGAGCCGCGAGCGCCTCCTCAGGCTTTACAAGGAAACCAGAGGTGAGTCGCCTTCCAAAGGGATGCTGCCTTACTCAACCGAATGGTTCATGAGCTGGCAACCGAACATACACTCGTCCCTGTTCATGGATATTTACCAGTTCCTGGTAAAGAATGCAGGTATCGACGGGGTGCAGGCGCTGATCACCGCTTATCGTTTATACCTCGACCAGGTACAAGGCATTGAAGGTGTCGCCCCTGTGCTGAGCATTACCCGTGCATGGTTTCTGTTGCGCTTCTTCAAGGCGGAAATGATGCAGCTTGTCGCGTGCCAAAAATGTGGTGGCCATTTCGTGTCCCAGACCGGCGATCTGCACAATGACTATGTGTGCGGCATCTGCCGTCCTCC
>JBFKMJ010000224.1:0-3238 GCA_041629915.1 Gallionella sp. | reverse complement strand
CGTGCCGGCGCCGGAACCAACAACGTGCCGGTGCAGGAAATGGGCGCGCGCGGCGTGCCGGTGTTCAACGCGCCGGGGGCGAATGCCAATGCGGTGAAAGAGCTGGTGATTGCGGGCATGTTGATGGCATCGCGCAACATCGTGCCTGCACTGCAATTTACCGCGGGTTTGCAGGGCGACGATGCGACCCTGCACAAACTGGTCGAGGGCGGTAAAAAGAATTTTGTCGGCAACGAGCTGATCGGGCGCACGCTGGGCATCATCGGATTGGGCGCGATCGGCCGCCTGGTCGCGGATGCCGCCATCGGGCTGGGCATGAAGGTGATCGGCTACGATCCGGAAATCACCGTGGAGGGCGCCTGGAGTCTGTCCGCGCAGGTGAAGAAGGCGCACGGCATCGATGATCTGCTCAGGCACAGTGATTTCGTCACGCTGCATGTGCCGGTGCTGGATGTGACGCGCGGTCTGATCGACGCGCAGCGGGTCCAGGCGATGAAGAAAGGTTCGGTGCTGCTGAATTTCTCGCGCGATGTCATCGTCAACGAAGCGGCGGTGGTTGACGGGCTCGCCGCCAGGCATATCCGCTACTATGTGTGTGATTTCCCGACCAGCCGGACGCAGGGCAATCCCGGTGTTGTCGCGCTGCCGCATCTGGGTGCGTCCACCGAGGAGGCGGAAGAAAACTGCGCGGTGATGGTGGTGGATCAGGTGCGTGAATATCTGGAACACGGCAACATCACCAATTCGGTGAATTTTCCGGCGCTGGTGATGCCGCGTGAATCATCGTTCCGCCTGGCCATCGCCAACAGCAATGTGCCAAATATGCTGGGGCAGATTTCGACCACACTGGCGGAGGCTGGCATCAACATCCACAACATGATGAACAAATCACGCGGAGAAATGGCTTACACGCTGGTGGATACCGACTCCTCTCTGCCGGCAGCGTTGCTGGCACAGATTGCTTCCATTCCCGGCGTGCTGATGGTGCGCGATTTGCCTTTACCAGAGGCAGCATGAGCGAAGTGCTTAAAAACCATCGCGAACAAATCGATCGTCTGGATGACGAGTTGTTGCGACTTGTGAATCAGCGCGCCGCGCTGGCGCAACAGGTCGGCCATCTCAAGGAAAACGGCGTAGTGCTGAGGCCGGAGCGCGAGGCGCAGATATTCCAGCGCCTGCAGGCGAATAATGCCGGGCCATTGAGTAACGCCGCTGTGGTGCAGTTGTTCACCGAAGTGATATCGCAGTGCCGTGCGCTGGAAGCGCCGTTGACGGTGGCTTATCTGGGGCCGGAGGGCACCTTCAGCGAGCAGGCCGCTTTCATGCGTTTCGGCCGGGCGGTACAGGGGCAGCCTTGTGCAACCATAGACGAGGTATTCCGTGCGGTGGAGAACGGCACGGCTCATTACGGCATGGTGCCGGTGGAAAACTCCAGCGAGGGCGCAATCGGCCGGACGCTGGATTTGCTGCTGCAAAGCACGCTGCAGGTATGCGGCGAGGTGATGCTGGCCGTGCACCAGTGCCTGCTGTCGCAACATTGCGACCTTGCTGCGATCAGGACCATCTATTCGCATCCGCAATCACTGGGCCAATGCCAGGGCTGGCTGAATGCCCATCTGCCCAATGCGGCGCGCATTCCCGCGGCCAGCAACGCAGAAGCGGCGCGGCTGGCCGCGGCAAATCCGCACAGCGCGGCGGTTGCGGGCGTTCAGGCCGCCGTCCATTCCGGCCTGAGCGTGTGCGTGGAAAATATCGAGGACGATGCCAGAAATACCACGCGTTTTCTGGTGCTGGGCAAGCAGCCTGTCGCACCAAGCGGCAAGGACAAGACCTCGCTGGTCTTGTCCGCCGCGAATCGCCCCGGTGCGGTGCATGATTTGCTGGCGCCGCTGGCCAGACATGGCGTGAGCATGACCAGACTGGAGTCGCGCCCGGCACGTTCCGGATTGTGGGAATACGTGTTCTACATGGACATCGAGGGTCATCAGGCGGATGCCAGGGTCGCTGCCGCGTTGGCCGAACTCAGGCAGGCCGCCGCTTTCATCAAAATTTTGGGTTCGTACCCGGTTGCCGTTTAGGCGGCTGTCTTTGGAGTAGATGCATGGCAATGCCGCAACTGAGCTGGGATATTGAATTCCTGAAAAACAACCCGACCCTGCAGGACAAAAATTACGGCATTCCCGCAGAGCTGAAACACATCCATTACCCGATTCGACTGGTGCGTTACTGGTTCATGTACCACTTCCTGCGCGAAGAGGCCGCGCGCAAAGGCGCGCTGGACGTGTGCGAAATCGGTGTGGACGTCGGGCAGATGCTCGGCTTCATGCACGCTGCCGCCGGACATGGCGGCGAAAAAGTGCCGCTCGCCGGCTGGGACGCGGTGGATGCGCTGATCCGCAAGGACATTCTGGAGCGTGCCGGTTACAACCATTTCTACGAAGTTGATCTGGAAAGTGCCGAGTTCAGACTGGCCGAAGGCAGGCAATATGACGCGATGATACTGCTGCATGTGCTGGAGCATCTGTTCAGGCCGGAGGCGCTGATTGCGAAGCTCGTGCCGCACCTCAAGCCGGGTGGCATGTTGATTGGCGGTTTTCCGTCCACGCCGGATTCCTTGGCAAAGTCGCGCGAAGACAGGATCCGCCCAGGTGCCGGAAAGTACGGGCATGTCAGCGTGTTCTCGCCGCAGCGCGTGCGCGACATGGCGGCGGCAAGCGGGCTGGAAGTGGAGTTCCTGAGCGGCGCGTTCCTGATGCGCAAGAAGGGATTCTTTCTGGAAAACTACCCGTGGTGGCTGCGTTTCAATCTTTGGTTCGGCGCGTTGTTCCCGGGTTGGCCGGGCGAATTGTATTTCCTGCTGCGTAAACCAAAATGAATATTGATTATTCCGAACTGGCGCCGGCCTACATCCGCGCCATCGCGCCGTACCAGCCCGGCAAGCCGATCTCCGAGCTGGAGCGCGAGCTGGGCATCAGCGGCATCGTCAAGCTGGCCTCGAACGAAAACCCGTTGGGCGCAAGTCCGCAGGCGGTTGCCGCGGCACATGCCGCACTCGACGAAATCGGCCTGTATCCGGACGGCAACGGCTTCGCGCTGAAAGACGCGCTGGCGCAACGCTACGGCGTGTTGCAGGAACAGATCGTGCTGGGCAACGGTTCCAACGACCTGCTGGAACTGGCGGCGCGCGCCTTTCTGACAGTCGGCGACAAGGTGGTTTATTCGGATCACGCCTTCGCGG
>JBFKMJ010000223.1:0-3243 GCA_041629915.1 Gallionella sp. | reverse complement strand
TGAAATCACTAAGCACGGCAGCGGCCCGGTCGATCAGCAGGCGTACCTTGGTTTTTACTGGCCCGATATAGCCGGCACGGCAATTCATGTTGCGCTGGATTTCTTCTTCCGTGGCGAAGCGGAAGCCGCCCAGCACCTTGCTGGTCTTGACCTCGTTCAGCGTGTGGTCGCCGCGTAGCAGCAACAGCACGAATTCGTCCTCGTGGTTCATCACGGCAATGGCCTTCAATACCTTCTGTGCGGAGGCATTGAAGAACGCGGCGACTTCCTCGATCGTTTTTACGCCTGGCGTGATGGTCTTCTGCATTTCCTGTGTCGCAGCAGTGCGGGGCATGTCCGGTGCAACGGCCTCGGCCATCTCCACGTTTGCCGCGTAGTCCGAATCCGGGCAGAACGCCAGCGCATCCTCGCCCGCATCTGCCAGCACATGAAACTCGTGCGATCCGCTGCCGCCAATCGCGCCGGTATCCGCCGCGACGGCGCGGAACTGCAAGCCCAGACGGTTGAAAATGCGGCTATAGGTGTCATGCATGGCCTGATAGGTCTGTTCCAGGCTGGCGTAATCGGCATGAAACGAATAGGCGTCCTTCATCACGAACTCGCGCGCGCGCATCACGCCGAAGCGCGGGCGCACTTCGTCGCGGAACTTGGTCTGGATCTGGTAGAAATTCACCGGCAACTGGCGGTAGCTGCGGATCTCCCGCCGCGCGATGTCGGTAATGACCTCTTCGTGGGTCGGACCGAAGCAGAAATCGTTGTCGTGCCGGTCCCTGATTTTCAGCATCTGCGGGCCGAATACCGCCCAGCGGCCAGTCTCCTGCCACAGCTCGGCGGGCTGCACGGCCGGCATCAGCAGTTCGATGCCGCCGCTTTGGTTCATTTCCTCGCGCACCGCGTTTTCCACTTTGCGCAGCACGCGCAAACCCAGAGGCATCCATGTGTACAGGCCGCTGGCCAGTTTTTTGATGTAGCCCGCACGCAGCATCAGCTTGTGGCTGGGCAGCTCGGCCTCGGACGGGGCCTCCTTGAGAGTGGAGATAAAGAATTGTGAAACGCGCATGGTGAGCCGGCCCGTGTAATGGAAACGAAACGGCAATTTTACAGGGAATGCACGCTGTTCGGTATGGCGGGGTGTATTCGCTTTCCATAACAGGGGAAATGTGAAAGAATTCGCTCGTTGAAATTAACCTATTTTTAAGAGTGGAAAATGATTGACCGAGACGGCTATCGCCCGAATGTCGGCATCATTATCACGAATGACAGGAATCAGGTGTTCTGGGGCAAGCGGGTGCGGCAGCATGCGTGGCAGTTTCCGCAGGGTGGCATCCAGCATGGCGAGACTCCGGAGCAGGCGATGTACCGCGAGTTGCACGAAGAAGTCGGCTTGATGCCGGGGCATGTAAAAATACTCGGGCGCACCCGAGACTGGATGCGCTATGAGGTTCCGCAAAGCTGGAGCAAGCGCGAGTCGCGTGGCAACTATCGCGGACAGAAACAGATCTGGTTTTTGTTGCGTCTGACGGGTCGTGATTGTGATGTTTGTCTGCGTGCCTGCCCGCACCCCGAGTTTGATGCGTGGCGCTGGACTGATTACTGGCTGGATATACAGGCAGTAGTCGAATTCAAGCGCGAAGTTTATACGAGGGCGCTCAACGAGTTGGTGCGTTATCTTCCCGCGCAAAAAAACCACACTGTTTGTTCGTCACACGTGCATCATGCGGAATAGGTGGTTTTCAGTAAATTGTTTAAGGAGTGGCTGTTGTGACCAAGGAATATACCCCTCTGCAGTCTTTTTCGTTGAAAGCAGGTTCGTCTTTTGCGCATCCGGTGCAGATTCTTCCGGAGCGCGTCAAACTGAGCGACTCGGCGACGAGTGTGATGACCGATCTGAACAAGGTTTCGCTGATCGGCGTGCGCGCCCAAACCTCCATGGACAGGGCCAATGCCAAAATGATTCGTTATGGCGTGCGTATGCTGCTGGTGCTTGACGACAACGAGCAACTGGCGGGGTTGCTGACGGCAACCGATGTGCTGGGGGAAAGGCCGATGCGTTTCCTGCAACACATGGGCGGCACCCATGCCGACATCACGGTGCGCGATATCATGACCCCGCAAAGTGAATTGGAAGTGTTGAAGATTGATGATGTGCAACATGCCAAAGTCGGGCAAGTTGTCGCCAGCCTTAAAAAATCCAACCGGCAGCACGCGCTGGTGGTGGCTGAAGACGCGGATGGCAGGCAAACGGTGTGCGGCCTGTTTTCCATTACCCAAATCGCCCGCCAGTTGGGCGCCCAAATTCAAAGCTTCGAGTTGGCGCATACTTTCGCCGAAATCGAAGCAGTCATCGCGCACGGTTAATACGCTTGAAAAATCCTGAGGTGAAGTTCATGAATTCATTATTGCAGCGCGTTGCGCTGGTTATGCTGTTGTTGTCTGCCGTTGCTGGGTGTTCCACTGTCAAGGATGCCAAGGATTCCGTTAGCGGATGGTTTAATGGCGACGACAGTGCGCTCAATACCACTACCGGAAAAAAGATGACCGGCGGTAGCTCCGGCCCTGTCCTCAAATATGCCGCGACCTTGCGTGTCGGCAAGTATGTCGACCAGCGCAAGTTGGGTAATCCACGCCAGTTGGGGATTACCACGCAGCGCGTTCGTGGCGTGGATGGCAGGGAGCTGCTGCTCGATCAGGAAATCGCGAACATTGTTACGGCAGCCATCAAAAATCGCTTTGATACAGAAGGCTATCAGGTGCTGGAGGGTAGCAGCGCCAGTGATGCCATGTTTGAAGTTTCGGGAGTCATCAAGGACCTGACCTTGAACGTAAAAGAGCGCGACGAAATCAACATCGCGATCGAGACTACGCTGAAGGATATGGCTACCGGCAAGGTGGTTTGGTCGGGGCTGGTCACGGAAAAGAATGATCGCTTTGCCGGTGTTTCCGGTAATAACAAAGAGGACGTTATCATTTATCTGAACAAGGAATTGCGCGTTGCCAGCAACAAGACTGTAGAGGCCGTCAGTGCGTCCCTGATGGCAGCAAGACCGGAATTGTTCAACCTGACAGCAGGCACCAAGCCGATTCCGGGCGTGACGGTATATGTTGCACCCAATGCCGCCCAGCACGCACCGGCAGCCACTCCCGCAACCATGATGCCGAGCCCTGGCATGCAGCCGGTCCCGCCGCCCGCCTATACGCCGCGTGCCAGCGATACCACAGGACTGTTGCTGGTGAATACCAGCC
>JBFKMJ010000222.1:0-3244 GCA_041629915.1 Gallionella sp. | reverse complement strand
TGGCTGACCATCCTGATCGGCGCGGTCATCGCGGCATCGCTGTCGTACTGGCGCGCTCCCGTGACATTGCACCTGTCATCGGCTACGCAATTGCTGAATGCGTTGCGCGTGCTGCAAATCATGGCGACCGGCCTGCAGCAGGGCCGGGTAAGCACTTTTCAGGAGTTGTCCAAGTCATTGCATCTTGGTTATGACGCGCTTGAAAGAACCCTGGAAAAACTGGCCGGTGCCGATATGGTGCGCAAGGCAGAGGGGAACGGCTGGTTGCTGATGCGTGATGCGAGCCATATTCGCTCCAGTGAATTGTTGCATTTGTTCCTGCTGGATTCGAATTCATTGCCTGTCGAGCAGTGTGATGAACCCTTGCAGCAATGGCTTGCCGGGTGTGTCGGGCAGCTTGAGCAGGGTGCCGACATGACCCTGCAGGAACTGTTTGCGCGCAGCACGGCACACCCGCCGGACATGGCTGGAAGCGGGCTTGCGGGCGCGGCTAACAGCGGCGCGCCGAGTGCGATTTCCTAGCCATCCGACGCTTTGTGGGCAGGCCGTTTTACGGTATCATCGCGCCCCATGACAAAGTACATCTTTATTACCGGCGGCGTTGTCTCTTCCCTGGGGAAAGGCATCGCCGCCGCTTCACTTGCGGCCATCCTCGAGTCGCGCGGCCTCAAGGTGACGATGCTCAAGCTTGATCCCTATATCAACGTTGATCCGGGCACCATGAGCCCGTTCCAGCACGGCGAAGTTTTTGTCACCGAGGACGGGGCGGAAACCGACCTGGATCTGGGGCACTACGAGCGCTTCATTTCCGCGAAGATGCGCAAGGCCAACAACTTCACAACCGGGCAGATATACGAAAGCGTGATCCGCAAGGAGCGGCGCGGCGAGTATCTGGGCAAGACGGTGCAGGTGATCCCGCATATCACCAACGAAATTCAGGCATTCGTCGAGCGTGGTGCAGCGGCTTCCCACAACGGCAATGTTGATGTGGCAATTGTCGAGATAGGTGGCACGGTCGGCGACATCGAATCGTTGCCATTCCTTGAGGCGGCGCGGCAAATGGGGCTGCGCATGGGGCGCAACCAGGTGGCCTATGTGCACCTGACGCTGGTTCCCTACATTGCCACTGCCGGTGAGCTGAAAACCAAGCCGACCCAGCACAGCGTGCAGAAGCTGCGCGAGATCGGTATTTTCCCGACCGCGCTGGTGTGCCGTGCCGACCGGCGTATTCCCGAAGACGAACGCGCCAAGATTTCGCTATTCGCCAACGTGCGCGAAGAGGGCGTGATTTCGATGTGGGATGTGGACAGCATCTACAAGGTCCCGCAGTTGTTGCATGAGCAGGGGCTGGATCGCATTGTTTGCGAAGAGCTGGCGTTGAATGCGCCGCCTGCCGACCTTTCGGTATGGAAGAAACTGGTTGCCGAGCAGGAGAATCCGCAGCACCAGATCACCATCGGCATGGTCGGCAAGTATGTCGATCTGACCGAATCCTACAAGTCACTGATCGAGGCGCTACGCCATGCGGGCATTCATACCTCGACCAAGGTCAACATCGAATACATCGACTCGGAAGACATCGAGGCATCCGGCACACAGGGGCTGGCGCACTTCGATGCGATACTGGTGCCGGGCGGCTTCGGCAAGCGTGGCACGGAAGGCAAGATTGCCGCGATCCGTTTTGCGCGCGAGAACAACATCCCTTTTCTCGGCATCTGTCTCGGTATGCAACTGGCAGTGATCGAATATGCGCGGCATGTTGCGGGCATGCGCGATGCGAACAGTACCGAATTCAACCTGGAATCCGAGCATCCGGTGGTGGCGCTGATCAATGAGTGGCTCGACCGCGACGGCAAGGTGGAGACGCGCAGCAGCGATTCCGATCTGGGCGGCACCATGCGCCTTGGCTCGCAAAATTGCCCGGTCAAGCCCGGCACGCTGGCACAGCGTATCTATGGCGATGAAGTGAACGAGCGCCATCGTCATCGCTATGAGGTGAACAATCATTATGTGGCTGCGCTGGAAAAAACCGGACTGGTCATTTCCGCACGCACGCCTTCCGAGGAATTGCCGGAGATCATGGAATTGCCGCAATCCATGCATCCGTGGTTTGTCGGCGTGCAGTTCCATCCTGAATTCACTTCCACGCCGCGCGATGGGCATCCGCTGTTCAAGTCGTATATCGAGGCGGCATTGCAACGCCAGGCAAAGCACAAAACAGAAACGGCGGCGGCATGAAGCTGTGCGGATTTGATGCCGGTCTGGACCAATCGCTGTTCCTGATTGCCGGACCGTGCGTGATTGAATCGCAGCAAATGGCGCTGGATACCGCAGGGCAGTTGCAGGAAATCTGCCGCGAACTGGGACTGCCGTTCATTTACAAGTCTTCCTACGACAAGGCCAACCGCAGTTCCGGCAAATCATTCCGTGGTTTCGGTCTGGATGCCGGACTGAAAATTCTCGGTGAGGTGAAAGCGCAGTTGAATGTGCCGGTGCTGACCGATGTGCACAGCATCGAAGAGATTGCTCCGGTCGCGGCGGTCGTGGACGTGCTGCAAACCCCGGCGTTCCTGTGCCGCCAGACCGACTTTATCCAGGCCGTGGCGAGCGCGGGTAAACCGGCAAATATCAAAAAAGGGCAGTTCCTGTCGCCGTGGGATATGCAGAACGTGGTGGAGAAAGCCCGTGAGGCCAGCGGACGGGACAACATCATGGTGTGCGAGCGTGGCGCGTCGTTCGGCTATAACAATCTGGTGTCGGACATGCGCTCGCTGGCGGTGATGCGCAACACTGGCTGCCCGGTGGTGTACGATGCCACCCATTCGGTGCAGTTGCCCGGCGGGCAGGGAACCGCCAGTGGCGGGCAGCGCGAGTTTGTGCCGGTGCTGGCCCGCGCAGCAGTGGCGGCGGGAATTTCCGGACTGTTCATGGAGACACACCCCGATCCGTCAAAAGCGTTGTCGGACGGGCCGAATGCCTTTCCGCTCGGACATCTCAAGGCGCTGTTGCAAACCCTGATGGCGCTGGATGAAGTCGCCAAGCGGCAGGGGTTGATTGAAGAAAATCTCGATTTGAAGAATATTTAAGAAAAACTGAGGAAAAATTATGAGCGCAATTGTTGATGTGATCGCCCGTGAGATTCTGGATTCGCGTGGCAACCCCACCGTGGAAGCGGACGTGTTGCTGGAGTCCGGCGTGATGGGGCGTGCCGCCGTGCCGTCCGGCGCATCCACCGGTGAAAAGG
>JBFKMJ010000221.1:0-3259 GCA_041629915.1 Gallionella sp. | reverse complement strand
TGCGGGAGAGGGGAACCTAATATGGCAAATTTGCTGGATTTAGTAGCACTGGGAACGGTCGCCGACGTGGTGAAGCTGGACCAGAATAACCGCATCCTGGTTCAGCAGGGTCTGCAACGTATTCGCGCCGGGCGCGCCTGTGCCGGCATCAACGCCCTGCTGCAAGTGGCCGGAAAATATCCGCAGCGAGCCTCCAGTCAGGATCTGGGGTTTACCGTCGGCCCGCGCCTGAATGCAGCCGGACGCCTGGATGACATGAGCCTCGGCATCAACTGCCTGCTGAGCGACGATGCCGCAGGCGCGCTGCAAATTGCCACGCAACTGGATACGCTCAATCGCGAACGACGCAACATCGAGGCAGACATGCAGAACAGCGCGCTGGCGGCGCTGGCGCAAATTGATGCCAGCGATGGCTTCCCCCGCAAGGAGGACGCCGGTGGGTGCCCCGCTGCTGCGCAGCGACCCTTCCGCAGCAGCCTCGCACTGTTCGACGAGGATTGGCATCAGGGCGTGGTCGGCATTCTCGCCTCGCGCCTCAAGGATAAATTCCATCGCCCGGTCATTGCCTTCGCCCGCGCCAATGACGGCGAGATCAAGGGCTCCGGGCGTTCCATTGCCGGGTTGCACCTGCGCGACGCGCTGGACCTGATCAGCAAGCGCCACCCTGCCCTGATCGGAAAATTCGGCGGCCACGCCATGGCGGCCGGCCTGAGCATCGCCGAAGCCGACTTTGCGGATTTCGCCGCCGCCTTCGAGCAGGTCTCCAGCGAACTGCTCAGCGCGAACGATCTGGCACGGCGCATCGAAACCGACGGCGCGCTGGAACAGGATGAAATGACGCTGGATGTGGCGCGTTTACTGGATGAGCATGTATGGGGGCAGGGCTTTCCCGCACCACAATTCAACAGCACCTTTCTCGTGCAGAATCAGCGCGTGGTCGGTGAAAAACATCTCAAGCTGCGGTTGAACACGCGTGGCAAACTCATCGATGCCATGCTGTTCGGACATAACGAGCCGTTACCGGAAAAAATTCATGCCGTGTACAGCCTGAACGCCAATGAATACAACGGCACACAAACTCTGCAGCTCATCATCCGGCATTGGCAGTAAATGAAAAAGGGCTCGTTTACGCTATAATCGCGCCCTTTTCAGCACACGACAACATCATGGAAGCAGAACAACTCAACACCCTCTCCCATCAGCTGCAGGATTTATCCTCACGCAGCGCGGAACTGCGGAGGTATCTTTGACTTCGATGCGAAACAGGAACGCCTGATCGAAGTCTCACAGCTCGCCGAAGATCCCGCCATCTGGCAGGACGCCAAACGCGCGCAGGCGCTGGGACGCGAACGCAAATTGCTGGAAGGTGTGGTGCTCGGCCTCGGCTCAATCCAGCAGGACATCGCCGATACAACCGAGCTGTTCGAAATGGCGCAGGCCGAGAACGATGACGACAGCCTGAACAGCATCGCCGCCGATATCCAGGACATCGAAACGCGCGTCGCGGACATGGAATTTCGCCGCATGTTTTCGCACCCGATGGACCCGAACAACTGCTTCGTCGATATCCAGGCCGGCTCGGGCGGCACCGAAGCGAAGGACTGGGGATCGATGCTGCTGCGCATGTACCTGCGCTACTGCGAACGCAAGGGCTTCCAGGTCGAAGTGCTGGAACAGTCCGATGGCGACGTCGCGGGCATCAAGGGCGCCTCACTCAAGATCATCGGCGAATACGCCTATGGCCACCTGCGCACCGAAACCGGCGTGCACCGTCTGGTGCGCAAGTCGCCGTTCGATTCCGGCAACCGCCGCCACACCTCATTTGCCAGCGTGTTCGTCTATCCCGAAGTGGATGAATCCATCGAGGTCGAGATCAACCCCGCCGATCTGCGCGTGGACACCTACCGCGCGAGCGGCGCGGGCGGCCAGCACATCAACAAGACCGACTCGGCGGTGCGCCTCACCCACCTGCCGACCAACATCGTGGTGCAATGTCAGAACGACCGCTCGCAACACCGCAACCGCGCCGAAGCCATGGCGATGCTGAAATCGCGCCTGTACGAAGAAGAACTGCGCAAACGCAACGCCGAAAAACAGGCGATGGAAGACGGCAAGACCGACATCGGCTGGGGCCACCAGATTCGCTCCTATGTGCTGGACCAGTCGCGCATCAAGGATCTGCGCACCCATTACGAAGTCGGCAACACCCAGGCCGTGCTGGATGGCGATCTGGACGATTTCATTTCGGCCAGCCTGAAACAGGGGGTGTGACACCCCGCAGATCCGGGAACGGCACTGTCCGGCGCTTAAGCCATGGACGGATTGCCAGTTCCGCTCACCCTGCCCTGTACGGTAGAATGCCACCCCATGAATGCACCCCTTCAACTTTCCGTCGTCATCCCCGTCTATAACGAGGAGCAAGGCCTGCAGGCCCTGTTCGACCGGCTCTATCCAGCGCTGGACAAGCTTGGTGTCGGCTACGAAATTGTATTCGTCAATGACGGCAGTCGTGACCGTTCCGCCGCAATCCTGCGCGAGCAGTTCCAGAAACGTCCCGATGTGACCCGCGTCGTGCTGTTCAACGGCAACTTCGGCCAGCACATGGCGATCATGGCGGGATTCGAGCGATCACGCGGGCAGCGCATCGTGACACTGGACGCCGATCTGCAGAACCCGCCCGAGGACATCGGCCTGCTGCTGGCGAAGATGGATGAGGGACACGACTATGTCGGTTCGATTCGCCGGCAGCGTAGCGACAGCGCCTGGCGGCATATCGCTTCACGTGCGATGAACGGGCTGCGCGAACGCATCACCCATATCAGAATGACCGACCAGGGCTGCATGTTCCGCGCCTACGATCGCCATATTGTCGATGCGGTGAACAGCTGCGAGGAGGTCAACACCTTCATCCCCGCGCTGGCCTACACCTTTGCGCGCAATCCCGCCGAAGTGGTGGTGGGACATGACGAACGCGCGGCAGGCGAATCCAAGTATTCACTGTACAGCCTGATCCGCCTGAATTTCGACCTGATGACCGGTTGTTCGCTGGTGCCGCTGCAATGGTTCTCCATGGCCGGCATGGTGATCTCACTGGGCTCTGCATTATTCTTTGTGTTCCTCGTGATACGCCGCCTGATCATCGGACCCGAAGCAGAGGGACTGTTCACGCTATTCGCGCTGATGTTCTTCCTCATCGGCATCGCGCTGTTCGGCATCGGGTTGCTGGGTGAATACGTCGGCCGCATCTACCAGCAGGTAC
>JBFKMJ010000220.1:0-3294 GCA_041629915.1 Gallionella sp. | reverse complement strand
GCCGAGTGCCGAGCCCTCGAGCACGCGC
The DNA here is from genome assembly GCA_041629915.1 of Gallionella sp. Lineage (GTDB taxonomy): Bacteria > Pseudomonadota > Gammaproteobacteria > Burkholderiales > Gallionellaceae > Gallionella. The sequence goes on along the minus strand of JBFKMJ010000220.1, from coordinate 3,266 downwards.
CCCGGGCGCAGCTTGTACATATACAGCCCGACCAGCATGGCAATAGGAATCGTTGCAGCCACCGTGGAGGTCGCCCACGGACTGTTTTTCATCGCGTTCACCACCACCAGCCCGAGCACTGCGATCAGGATGATCATGATCAGGAACGTGGCAATCAACGCTGCCACGCCGCCAACGCCGCCCAGTTCGTCACGCGCCATCTGGCCGAGGCTGCGCCCGTCACGGCGCGTGGAAAAGAACAGCGTCACCATATCCTGCACGCAACCGCCCAGCACCGCACCGAACAATATCCACAAGGTGCCCGGCAGATAGCCGAACTGCGCAGCCAGCGTCGGGCCGATCAGCGGGCCGGGGCCGGCAATGGCGGCGAAATGGTGACCAAATACGATCCAGCGATTGGTCGGCACAAAGTCGCGCCCGTTGGCCAACCGCTCCGCCGGCGTAGCGCGCGTTGCATCGATGCTCAGCACCGTCGCCGCGATCCATGCCGCATAGAAACGATAGGCAATGGCATACACGCACAGCGCCGCCGTAACAAACCATAATGCGTTGATGGATTCTCCGCGGTTAAGCGCAATGCCGCCAACAGCCGCCGCGCCCAGCAGCACAACCCCTGCCCAAATCAGCCAGGAAAAAATATTTGCTCTCATATGTGTGACGTTCGAGAAAACGGGAAATTGTGCGACAATGCTACCGCAAAAATCGAAGCGTGTTTACCCTTCCATTCAAACCGTGCATCACGGTGACCTCAACAATCAGGACAGTATGTTTTTGGAAAAGCTCAGGCAATTGCTCGCGACAGACATGGCCGCAGTGGATCAGGTTATCCGTACCCGGCTGCATTCCGAAGTACCGTTAATCAATCAGGTCGGCGAATACATTATCAATAGCGGCGGCAAGCGCCTGCGGCCGGCTTTGGTCGTGCTGTCTGCCGAGGCATTCGGCTATCAGGGAGCCCACCATCACAATCTGGCAGCGGTAGTGGAATTCATCCATACCGCCACGCTGCTACACGACGACGTGGTGGACGAGTCAGAGTTGCGCCGCGGACGCGCCACGGCCAGCGCGCTGTTCGGCAACGCAGCCAGTGTGCTGGTCGGCGATTTCCTTTACTCCCGCGCCTTTCAGATGATGGTCGAGGTGGGCGAAATGCGCGTGATGCAAACGCTGGCAGAAGCCACCAACACCATCGCCGAGGGTGAAGTGCTGCAACTGCTCAACTGCCATTGCGCCGATGTGGATACCGCCAACTACATGCATGTGATTCATTGCAAAACCGCCAAGCTGTTCGAGGCGGCGATGCGTCTGGGCGCGATACTGGGCGCAGCCCCCGACGCGGATGAGGAATCAACCGCCCGATACGGCATGCATCTTGGCACGGCGTTTCAGCTGGTGGATGATGTGCTTGACTACTCAGCGGACGAACAGCAGACCGGCAAGCATCTGGGCGATGATCTCGCCGAGGGCAAGCCCACGCTGCCCCTGATCTACGCCATGCAGCAAGGCACTCCGCAACAGGCTGCCGTGGTCCGCAACGCGATCGAACAAGGCGACATGGAAAAGTTTGCCGAGGTGCTGGCAATCATCCATGCTACCGGCGCGCTGGATTTCACCCGCCAGCAGGCAATGCGCGAAGCGGAAGCGGCATGCGCTGCCATCGCGTTTCTTCCCGATTCAAAATATAAGCAATGTTTGCTAGAATTGGCGCAATTTGCCGCGTCGCGGCAATTTTAGTTTCAGACCAAGGTCGCAAGCCGACTTTTAAGAACGGGGTGTAGCTCAGCCTGGTAGAGTACTGCGTTCGGGACGCAGGAGTCGGAGGTTCGAATCCTCTCACCCCGACCAGGCAAATCAAACCATTCAATGCACTGGGTCTGCCTGTGGTGGACCGTCTGCCTCGATATGCACGGTATGTGTCGGGAAGGCAATCTGGGCGCCGTACCGGCCTATGATCTCGGCCACTTTCAGGAGCACGTCCTGCTTCACCTCATGAAAGTGGACCCAGGCCGTGGTCTTGGTGAAGGTGTAAATGAAGAAATCCAGGGATGACGGACCGAAGGTGTTGAAGTTGACGATCAGGGTCTGGGTTGCATCAATCTCTGGGTGGTTCTGCAGCATGGCCTTCACGTCAGCCACGATCGCGCCCATTACCCCAATGTCTTCGTAGCGGATGCCGATGGTTTCCTTGATGCGACGATGGGACATGCGTGAGGGGTTTTCCACCACAATGTTGGTGAACAATGCATTCGGTACGTAGATGGGATTCTTGTTGAAGCCCCGAATTCGCGTGTGCCTCCAACTGATGTATTCCACCGTGCCCTCGATTTGCTTGTCAGGTGAGCGTATCCAGTCACCCACACTGAACGGCCGGTCCAGATAGACGGTGAGCCCCCCAAAGAAGTTGGCCAGCAGATCCTTTGCTGCGAAACCGATGGCAATGCCACCGATGCCGCCGGCGGCCAATACGCCAGAGATACTGAAGTCCAGCGCCTGCATCGCCGTGATGATCGAGAGGGTGATGACGGTAAGGCGGGCCAGTTTTGACAGCGCATCGATAGTAGTGTGGTCCACCTCCTCGCCTTTTTTCTCGCGTGCCTCGACGATGTTGTCGGCAGCGTAGTGAATAAGGCGAATCAGGAACCAGGCTACACAGGCTATAGCCCCTACGTTGCGAATGGGTCTGACTGCATCGAAAATGGCTGCGTCGGTCTCTTTACCTACGATGGCGGCCGCGAAGGCGATGCCAACCAGCCATATGAGAATGGGTAACGGCCGTTTCGCCGCTTTAATGAGTGCATCATCCCAATTGCTGTTAGTCAGGCCGGCTATCTTCTCTGCATGACGCAGCATGAATTGGGCAATGACGCTGGCCAGCACGGCGGCCATGACCACCAGGAAGACCTGAAGCAACCAGGGTTCCGCCAGGGATGAGAGCCACAGTTTATCTGATAATGCTGTCATATCCTTCGGATGGTGAATTGTCGGAAAAGGGGAACGGGTAAAACAGGCGTCGGCGACCCGAATTTCTGATTATCCCCTGAAGTTCATTAGTTCACGCATGGCAAGGACGATAATTGCCTACTTGCCTGCTTCCTCCTCTGCCAGACTATTCATGTTCAGCAGGATATTGTTAACCAAATCTTCTTCGACATCGAACACTTTTTCCACATGCTTCAACTTGGCAAAATATGCCCTCTTTGCCCTGTCCTTATTGCCTATCATGAGAACATACGGTTTTTCCATTCTCTCCATGTGTATGGACACCT
>JBFKMJ010000219.1:0-3301 GCA_041629915.1 Gallionella sp. | reverse complement strand
GGGGGTGCCATAGTTTGGCGGGTTACGCTTTTCGCATCAGTTCCTCGATCTCCGCTATCGTCTTGGGTGCGGCCGCAGTCAGCACTTCATTGCCTTGCTGCGTGACCGCCACGTCATCCTCGATGCGGATGCCGATGTTCCACAACTCGGGCGGCACGTCATCGGCGGGGCGGATGTAGCAGCCGGGCTCGACGGTCAGCGTCATGCCAGGTTGCAGCATGCGCCAGTGGTTGTCGACCTTGTAGTCGCCGACATCATGCACGTCCATGCCCAGCCAGTGACTGGTGCGGTGCATGTAAAACTTCTTGTAGCTCTCACTCTCCAGCACGCCGTCCACGCTGCCGTGGCACAGCCTGAGGTCGACCAGACCCTGCGCCAGCACGCGCAGCGCGGCATTGTGCGGCTCATCCCAGGCGTTGCCGGGACAGGCGGCGGCGATCGCGGCTGTCTGCGCGGCGAGCACGATTTCGTACACCTCCTTCTGCACGGCGCTGAACTTGCCGTTGACCGGAAAAGTGCGCGTGATGTCGGCGGCGTAACCTTCCACTTCGCAACCCGCATCAATCAATAACAGATCGCCATCCGCAAGTCGTGCATTGTTTTCAATGTAATGCAGCACGCAGGCATTTGCGCCGCCCGCGACGATGGAGGGATAGGCCGGGTGGCGCGAACCGTGGCGACAGAATTCATGCAGCAGTTCCGCCTCAATCTCATATTCGAACCGCCCGGGACGGGTGAAGCGCATCGCGCGGCAATGCGCCTGTGCGGAGACGGCGGCGGCGCGGCGCATGATGTCCAGCTCGGGCGCATCCTTGACCAGGCGCATCTCGTGGAGCAGCGCGCGCACGTCGCGAATCTCGTCCGGCGCACGGATGCCGCTGCGTATTCTGGCCTGGACTGCACCGCGCAACTTGAGAACGCGCTGATCCCACGCGGCATTGCTGCCAATCGGGTAAAACAGCGCGGGCTGATTGCTTATCAATTCAATCAGTTTCTCGTCCAGTTGCGCGACGGGATGGGTTACGTCGAAGCCAAGCTGTTCTCTTGCGGCCTCGGGGCCGAGACGGTGACCATCCCAGATTTCGCGTTCCGGATTCTTTTCGCGACAGAACAGAATGGACTGCGGCTCGCTGCCCGCGATCAGTACCAGCACCGCTTCCGGCTCGGAGAATCCGGTGAGGTAATAGAAGCTGCTGTCGTGCCGGTAGGCATAGTGTGTGTCGCCGTTGCGTGCTACCTCCTCTGCGGTGGGAAGAATGGCGATGCCGCGCTGCATCTTTTTCAGCAGGTGGGCGCGACGCTGTGCGTAGATGGACGAATCAGTGATCATGGCGCATTGTGCGGTGAACGAAGTGTTTCTTGCAATGAGCAAAGCTGGCTGTCGAGTTCGGCGAGACGTTGCGGAGTGCCGACATCCGTCCACAGGCCGCAATGGCATTCGCCGCTGACCTTGCCAAGCGCGATCTGTGCGTGCAACAGCGGGGCGAGCGGCGCAACGCTGCCGCGCGGGATGCCGGCGAACATGAAGGGCTGATAGATGCCGATGCCGCTGAAAGTCAAAGAAGCGGAAAGCGGGGAGTGGGAAGTGGGAAGTGGGTAAATGCGGCTTTCCTTCAAGGCGAAGTCGCCGTTCGGATGATGCGGGGGGTTGTCCACCAGAACGAGATGTGCAGCATCGCCACACGCTTGCAGCGCGGCGGCGTGTTCTGGCAAATGCGCAAAGTCGTAGTCGCACCAGATGTCGCCGTTGACAACGGCAAAGGGCGCATTGCCCAGCAGCGGCAACGCATTGGCGATGCCGCCCGCCGTTTCCAGTGCTTTGCCTTCCGGCGAATAGATGATGCGTGCGCCGAAGCGGCTGCCGTCGCCAAGCGCCGCTTCGATCTGTTCACCCAGGTGGGCGTGATTGATGATGATATCGGTAATGCCCGCACGCGCCAGTCGCTCGATGTGCCACACGATCAGCGGTTTGCCGCCGGCCTGCAGCAGAGGCTTGGGGGTGTGATCGGTGAGCGGGCGCATCCTTTCTCCTCTGCCCGCCGCTAATATCATGGCTTTCATGGCAATCAGAAGGTGTATCCCGTTTGCACGTTGCGCGGTTCCAGCTCATCAAGCAGGTTGAGCAGCGGCTTGAGGTCGATATAGCGCGCGCAGGCACGGCGCAGGTAGTCCATCACCAGCGGCATGTCCTTCAGATAGCCTTCCTTGCCGTCGCGGTGATACAGGCGCGCGAAGATGCCCAGCACCTTGATGTGGCGCTGCACGCCCATCCATTCGTAGTCGCGGTAGAACTCGCCAAAGTCTTCGTGTAACGGCAGTCCGGCCTTGCGTGCCTTTTCCCAGTAGCGGACCAGCCAGTCCATGATTTCCGCCTCTTCCCAGCGGATGTAGGCATCCTTGAACAGTGAGGCGAGGTCATAGGTGATCGGGCCGTACACCGCGTCCTGGAAGTCCAGGATGCCGGGCGAGGTTAGAAAATTGTTTTTTTCGTTTGCCTCCTCTCCCGCAGGAATTAACGATTGTCTTTCTCGTTCGCTTCCTCGCCCGCTTGCGGGAGAGGATTGAGGTGAGGGGGTCGCCGGGGGAGGATTGAGGTGAGGGGGTTCGATAAACATCAGGTTGCGCGAGTGGTAGTCACGGTGCACATACACGCGCGGCTGGGCAAGGTTATTCGCGAGGATGCGCCGGAAACATTCTTCCAGCTTGGCATGCTGTTTGTCGGTAAGCGCGATATCGATATGCTTCGCGACATACCACTCCGGGAACAGGCGCATCTCGCGCAGCAACAGGGCTTCATCGTAGGGCGGCAACTCGTTTTCGCGTGAGGCCAGCTGGATCTTGATCAGCGCATCGGTCGCTGCGCCGTAAAGTTGCTGTGCGTTGTTTGCGTCCAATGCCTGCAAATAAGTGGTGCAGCCAAGATCGGATAGCAGCAGGAGGCCCTGCTGCAGATCCTGCGCATACACGTGCGGCACATGCGTTCCGGCCTTCTCGAACAGTCCGGCAATATGCAGGAAGGGGCGGCAGTCCTCGTGCTGCGGCGGCGCATCCATCACCACAAAAGTCCTGTCAGCAAAGGTTGCGCGGAAGTAGCGGCGGAAGCTGGCGTCGGCGGAGGCCGGTGCAAGAGTGAAAGCCTCGCCGGGGAACTGGCGGCGCAGCCACTCGGTTATTAGTTTTTGGCGTTGCATGTCGGGTTTTTGAATGGTGTTGATGATAAACTTGCGGAAGTTTACCACCTTGCCATTGTCATGCGGTTTCGCCTCAATCACGTTGTGTTCTCTCTGCTTTGCGCCTTGGC
>JBFKMJ010000218.1:0-3331 GCA_041629915.1 Gallionella sp. | reverse complement strand
CGCCGATGTGGCGTTCCACCAGAGTCTTGAGCAGGATTTGCGCGCGTTCGTTGAGCATGGGTGAATTCTACCATCCGGTCATAGGGTATCCACTCGTAAAAAAAGCGCCCGGGGGCGCCATGTGCGAATTTTTTGCGCTTGTACTTCAGCGCCTGCGACCGCCTCCGCCACCCCGGCCATAACCGCCCTGACGCCCCTGCATTCCATCTTGCCCGTTGCGCGTTCCGTAGCCCTGCCCGTAGCCGCCGCGGGTGTCGCGTTTTTCTGTACGTTCGCGTTCGGGGTTGTTGCGCCCGGATGCCGGATCGCGTTCTGCCGGCGAGTCGCCTTCCATCCGGCTGCGCATTTGTTCGCGGTAGGCTTCGTATTCCTCGATGCTCATGGATTGCAGTTGCTGCGGGTCGGGAATTGCGAGCTCCTGTGCCCATGCGCCGGAAGCGTTCAATCCCAGCCAGAGTGCAAGTGCAACGGTCAATCCTGAAATGTTCATCAACAGCTACTCCTGAAATCTATGGCCGCACGGCCACGGGGGTTGTAAATGGGGGGGATCCCCGTGACCGGCGGTTTTACCGAAAGTTAGCGCCCCCTGCCGCGACCGCCGCCCATGCTATTGCCACCGCCGCCACCGCTGCGACCATACTGGCTACCCGTGCCGGAGCCATCACGCGCCATGGTGCCTTGGCCTTGCCCTTTGCGCGACTGGGTTTCACTACGCTGCTCGGGGGTCATGCCGGACATTTCGGACTGACGCTGGGCGCGGTAGGCTTCACGCTCCTGTTGCGTCATGCCGGACATCTCTGACTGACGCTGGGAACGATAGGCTTCACGCTCCTCCCGGGTCATGGTGGATGGATCTACCGTGGTCACATCATCCGCAAAAACCGGGGCTGTTGCCACCAGACCGAAAACCAGTGCTGCATTGTAAAGAAATTTTGCATTTTTCATCGTACTACTCCTTAAAGTTGGGTTGATTGACTGAACTTTGTATCGCATCAGGTCGCGTTCCTGATGTGGCCATAATGGGGGGTAGTCGTTGCGGCGGGATTTCCAATCTGTTGCCGACTGTTACAGTGTGTTACGGCGGAGTTCCGGAAAGGGGTGCCGTCTTGTATAGTGAATCCATGAGTGACGAGCATATTCTGGTGGTGGACGATGACGCGGGCCTGCGCGAACTGCTGCAACGCTATCTTGCGGAGCAGGGTTACCGCGTCGATGCCGTGGCCGACGGTGTCGCCATGGAGCAGTTTCTGAAAGGGCAGAATACCGACCTGTTCATACTCGACCTGATGCTGCCGGGCGAGGACGGGCTGGCGCTGGCGCGCAAGCTGAAAACGCGCGGCCGCCAGCCCATCATCATGTTGTCGGCGCGTGGCGAGGATGTCGACCGGATCGTCGGCCTGGAGGTGGGTGCGGATGATTATCTTGCCAAGCCGTTCAACCCGCGCGAGCTGCTGGCGCGCGTGCGCGCCGTGTTACGGCGCAGATGCGGGAAGGAAAAAAAGCAGGAAGGGCTTGTGCGCAATACGTTCCGTTTTGGCCCGTTCAGTCTGGACATGGATTCCCGCAGCCTGTCGCGCGCAGGCACGGAAGTGCCACTTACGGCGGGCGAATTCAATCTGTTGCAGATTTTTACCGAGCACCCGCACCGCGTGTTGAGCCGCGATGTCCTGATGGACATGATCAAAGGCTACGAGCGCATGCCGTTCGACCGCAGCATCGACGTCAGGGTGACGCGGCTGCGCCGCAAGATCGAAGATGACCCGGCCGCGCCGGTGTATATCCGCACCGTATGGGGGGAGGGCTATCTGTTCTCTCCCGAAAGCCGGGCGGCCTGATGTCGGTCGGAGGCGGACGTGCCACGCTGTTCCGTTCCACCGCCGTCACGGTGGCGGCGGCGCTGATCGTGTTCCAGCTCGTCATGCTAGCCGCGATCGCCTATTACATCATGCTGCCGATGGCGCGGCGCTCGGCGGACGACCTCGCCGCGCTGATGGTGCTGTCGGCGCAGACCTGGGTGGAATTGCCGCCCCAGACGCGTCCGGATTTCGAGCTCGAACTGGCCAGAAAACATAACCTCTGGCTGCTCGAAACCACCGCCGAATTACCAGATCATGACCGCTTCCTGCCCTACCTGTCGCTGCTGGAGGGTGCGCTGGCGGCGCGCACCGGAGAAGCCCTCCGAGTCAAGATCACTGATTGGGAAAATACCTGGTTCTGGGTGGAAATCCGCACCGGTGGCACGCTGGTCCGCATCGGCTTTCCCAGCGAACGTCTCGGCGCACAACCGCCGCTGGCGCTACTGCTGATGCTGATTGCAACCGTCATGCTGACCCTGGTTGCCGCGATCATTCTGGCGCGGCGCATCGCCCGCCCGCTGGAGCGGCTGTCCGTGGCGGCGGGGCAGGTCGGCCAGGGCAGCATGCCGGAAACCTTGCCGGAAACCGGTCCCAAAGAACTGGCCAGCCTGGCGCGCGCCTTCAACCAGATGGCACTGCAGGTGCGCGAACTGCTCGCCAACCGCACCACGCTGCTGGCGGGAATCTCGCACGACCTGCGCACCCCGCTGGCGCGCATGCACCTCGCGGTGGAAATGCTGCCTGCGGATGCCGACCCGAAATTGCTTGCACGGTTGCGTAACGATCTGGAGGAAATGAACCGCCTCATCGGAGAATTCATCGGTTTCAGCCGCGGGTTGGAAAAGGAAACGCCGCAGCCCATCGACCTGAGCCGGTTGCTGCACGAGCTGGCGCATGACGCCGCTGCCGGCGGAGCGCGCATCGAATGCCAGGCCGCGACGCCCTGCGTCCGCCCGCTCGGCGTGACGGCCTTGCGGCGCATCCTGGCCAACCTGCTCGGCAATGCGCAGCGTTACGGTGCGGGGCAACCGGTCATCCTCGAATTGTCATGTGGCGCGGAAAACGCTGTGATCCGCGTGCTTGACCGCGGTCCCGGCATTCCGCCGGAAGAAGTAGAGAATGTATTCCGCCCCTTCTATCGCATGGAAACATCGCGCAGCGCCACTACCGGTGGCAGCGGGTTGGGGCTGGCCATCGCCCGGCAACTGGCGGACGCCAACGGCTGGAAAATCGAATTGCTGCCACGCGCAGGCGGCGGCACGGAAGCGCGGCTGACTATCGGAGCGGACGCATGACCCGCTCCATCGACATTCGTGAAGAAGCCGGCGTGCGCACCCTGCACTTCGGTACCGAGTGGATACAGGGCGCGATGCGTATCGCGCGGCCATGGAACCTGGAGCTGGAATACACGCGCGAGATGATGGCGGGTCTGTTGTTGCGCGACCCACCAAGGAAAGTATTGCTGATCGGCCTTG
>JBFKMJ010000217.1:0-3356 GCA_041629915.1 Gallionella sp. | reverse complement strand
GCGCTGCGACTGCTCGTTCAAGGGCGGCGGGCCCGGCCTGGTCAAGGTGCTGGCGCCGCAGCGCCTGGCGTTCCCGCATTTCGAGGCACGCGTGAAGGGCAACGGCGTCTATGCGAGCCTCGGCAACATCCTGCTCAACCCTTATGTCAGCCTGCTGTTCATCGATTTTTCCGACGGTGCGAGGCTGCGCGTGAACGGCAAGGCGTCCATCCATGAAAACGCGGAGATGATGGCGGCGTTCCCTCAGGCGGAATGCGTCGTCGTCGTGGACATCGAATTGGTCGCGCCGAGCTGCCCGGCCTATATCCCCCGCATGGTTCCGGCAGAACCGTTTTCCGGAGACGCAGAATGAGCTCATACCGCATCGCCGCCAACGTCGAGTGGACCAGCAAGTGCAATGCGCTGTGCCCGATGTGCCCGAGGGACCTGATCGAAAACCCGATGCTGATGAAGGAGCAGACCTGGCGCAAGGTGCTGGAGCGCCTGACCCCGCAGGATGTGTTTCGCGTCGTCGTCGCGGGCTACGGCGAGCCCACCACGCACACCAAATTCTTCGAGTTCGTGGACGACATGCGCGGCCACCCGATCCGCTTCGACATGGTGAGCAATGGCCACCAGCTCGATGCCGAACGCATCCGCCACCTGGATGGCGCGATCGACGTGCTGATTGTTTCCTTTTCCAGCATCGACCCCGAGGTGTACCAGCGCGTGCACGTCAATCTCGACCAGGCGCGCGTCATGGAAAACATCAAGCTGGCGCAGCAGCTGTTCAAGCATACCAAACTGGCCATCAGCCTCACGCCCATGCCGGAATGCCTGCCGTCGTTGCCGGACACCATCGCCTGGCTGCGCGCGCAGGGCGTGGAAATCCTCACCATGTCGCCCACCCTGTACAACCGCGGCGGCACGCTGAAGGAGCACGAACTGGCCACCGGGAAATTGCGCCAGCTGATCCGGCAGCATCGCCTGCACTCGCAGGAACTGGATTTTGTTCCCAGTTTCCGGGATGTTTTTCAGCAGTGGCGCAGCAATCGTTTCAAATGCGTTCCGCGCAACATCGATATATTCATCGCGGCGAGCGGCGACTATTTGTATTGCTACAACGATGTCGGCCATAAACACCCCATCGGGAAGGTGACGGATATGAGTGTTCGCGAAGTGCTGGCCAAGCGCGAAGGCATGGCATTGATCCCGGAGTTGTGCAACGACTGCAACATGCTCAACCGCTACGATGCGAAAGAATTGGTGAAAGCGGGAATTTCATATGCGCGCACCAAATTGAAAGCCGCCTGATGTGCGGCGATGTCATGCCTTCTGAACTTCTTTTTCCGGTCAGACGGCAGCCTTGAGAAACCAAATGAATACCCTCATTTTCAATCCAGCCATAGACCTGACTGAACATCCCTTCGGCGTGCATTTTTCCCAGCCCGGCGCGGATGACCGTGCCGAGGTTGAACGCTTCATTAGCGATATTTTTTACCAGGCATATGGCGCAAAGATCAAACGCTTCAAACCCTGCCTGATGAGCCTGCGCGACCGGGATAACAAACTGGTTGCGGCGTGCGGGTTTCGCAGCGCCGCGCTAGAACCGCTTTTTCTGGAAACCTATCTGGATCAACCCATCGAGGCGGTACTCTCGGAACACGTCGGCTTCCCGGTCAGGCGCGACGATATTGTCGGGGTGGGCAATTTCTCGGTTGTAGAGCCGGGGATGGCGCGTTACCTGATTACCGCCATCAACGACCATCTCCATGACACGCACAATCAATGGGCCGTGTTTACCGCCGTTCCGGTGTTGCGTAATGCGTTTATCAAGATGGGACTGAATCCGGTCTTGCTTGGCGACGCGGACAAGAGCCGGCTTCCCCCGGAAGATCAGGTGGAGTGGGGCAGCTACTACACACAGAAGCCGCAAGTCATGGCGATAAGGCGCATCGAGCGGCGCAGCAAACCGCGGATTTCAGAAACCGGGACGTCCGAACCCGCAAGCGGTGTGCGCTGCCAAACCTGCGGGATGATATTGAAGCAAAAATGAGCCCATCCGTCATCGATGCCATCGCCCGGCTGGGCAACGAACAACCCGGCTTGCCCGCCCTGGTCGGCAATCGGGATGCGCTCACCTATCGGGAACTCGCCGCTGCAATCGAACAATTCGGCGCGCAACTGCGCACCCATCCCGCCGGCGCAATTGCACTGGCGCTGGACAACTCGCCGCTGTGGGCGGTGCTTGATCTGGCCGGATGGCACGCCGGCAAACCGGTCATTCCGTTGCCATTCTTCTTTTCTGCAGAGCAGGTCGCGCACAGCATCCGCGACGCGGGGATCGATTGCATCCTGACCGACCAGCCGGAGCAGTATCAGAAAATCCTTGCGGCAGCAGGGATCGAGATCGACGAAGTATTGACGCACACTTTCAATAATCAGGCATACAGCGAAATCCGCCTGCGCAACATTGCCGCGAAGGCCTTGCCTGCGGGAACCATCAAGGTGACCTATACCTCCGGTACGACAGGAAACCCAAAGGGCGTGTGCCTGGGCGCGGACGCGCTGCAACAGGTTGCGTCATCCCTGCTGGCGGCCACGCGCGGCAAGGCGAGCGACCGTCATGTCAGCGTGCTGCCGCTGTCCACCCTGCTGGAAAATCTGGCCGGCGTGTATGTGCCGCTGCTGGCCGGGGCAAGCAGCCATTTACTACCGCTCGCCGACGTGGGCCTGAGCGGCGCGACCGGACTGGACGTGAAAAAAATGCTGGGTGCGCTGACCGGATGCGACGCCACGACCACCATCCTGACGCCGCAACTGCTGCACGCGCTGGTGGCCGCCATCGAGGCGGGACATCCCGCGCCGCAGCAATTGCGCTTCGTCGCGGTGGGCGGCGCGCCGGTCGCTTTGCGCCTGTTGCAGCGTGCACAGAAACTCGGTATCCCGGTGTACGAGGGGTACGGTCTGTCCGAATGCGCTTCGGTGGTTGCACTCAACAGCGCAGCGGAACGCTGCATCGGCAGCGTCGGCAAGCCGCTGGCGCACGCGCAGGTAAAAGTTGCCGAAGACGGCGAGATACTGGTGGCGGGCGCGACATTGCTCGGCTATACCAATGATGCGCCGCTGCAACCGGGCGGGTTCTGGCCGACCGGCGACACCGGCTATCTCGATGAGCAGGGATTCCTGCATCTCACCGGGCGCAAGAAGAATATTTTCATTACCTCGTTCGGGCGCAATGTGTCGCCGGAATGGGTCGAGCGTGAGCTGACCCTGCATCCGGCCATTGCGCAGGCGGCGGTATTCGGCGAAGCGCGTCCGTGGAATGTGGCGGTAATCGTGCCGCGCGGCGCCACACCCGAGGCAGTCAACGCGGT
>JBFKMJ010000216.1:0-3385 GCA_041629915.1 Gallionella sp. | reverse complement strand
GCAAGGTGCTGGGCGGCTTCCGCTTCGCCACGGAAGAAGAAATCCAGCGCAACATGAATTGCCGTGCCGGCTATATCGGGCCAGTAAAAACCAAGGTACGCCTGCTGATCGACCGGGCCGCTGCCGTGCTTAGTGATTTCATCTGCGGCGCGAACGACGACGGATTTCATTACAGCGGCGTGAATTTCGGGCGCGACCTGCAACTCGACGAAACCGGCATCCATGACCTGCGCAACGTCGTCGCAGGCGATCCCTCGCCGGACGGCAAGGGCACGCTGGAACTGTGTCGCGGCATCGAAGTCGGCCACATCTTCCAGTTGCGCACCAAGTATTCCGAAGCGCTCAACGCCACTTTCCTCGACGAGAACGGCAAGACACAGATGATGGAAATGGGTTGCTACGGCATCGGTGTGTCGCGCATCGTTGCTGCCGCGATCGAGCAAAACTTCGACGAGCGCGGCATCGCACTGCCCGCCGCGATGGCACCCTTTCAAGTCGCCATCGCACCCATCGGCATCAGGAAAAGCGAGGCCGTGCGCAACGCAGCGGAACAACTCTATGCCGAGTTGAGCGAGGCAGGCATCGAGGTATTGCTGGATGACCGCGACGAGCGTCCCGGCGTGATGTTCGCCGATATGGAACTGATCGGCATCCCCCATCGCATCGTCATCGGCGAGCGCGGCCTGAAGGATGGCAACGCGGAATATCAGGGACGGCTCGATACCGCGGCACAGATTATTCCCTTGCAAAGCGTGCCGGAGTTCGTAGAATCAAAATTATGAAAGCAGAAAAAACAGGATCGGGGATCGAGGAGCGAGGATTGAGCAGAATCCTCCGCTCCGCTTTTAACTCGCTCCTCGCTCCTCGCTCCTCAATCCTTTTGGCTGGCCTGTTGTTCGCTTCCGGCGTTTCGGCCGGCCCGCAGGTCTATGTGCCGCTCTCAGCAAGCGTGCGCGCGGTGATGCAGCACAGTGTGTCGGATCAGGCAGCCCCCAGACTGGCGTTTGCCACACAACGTGAGGCGGATGTCTGGCTGAATGAAATGTCACGGCGCCTGCAAAATCGTATCCCGGATGCCAATTCCAGACTTGATTTCCTGCGCACGGTGCATTACGAGGCGTCCCGCGCTGGACTGGATCCGCAGCTGGTGCTGGGAATCATCGAGGTGGAAAGTGGTTTCAGGAAATATGCCATCTCCCGCGTCGGCGCGCGCGGCTACATGCAGGTGATGCCATTCTGGATCAGGGAAATCGGCACAGCGAAAGACAACCTGTTCCATCTGCGCACCAATCTGCGCTATGGCTGTACTATATTACGTCACTACCTGAACATCGAGAAGGGCGATCTGTACCGCGCGCTCGGACGTTACAACGGCAGCCTGGGGCGTCCTGAATATCCCAACCTGGTGCGTGCCGCCTGGCAAAACAAATGGGCGTTGCCGCGTCGCACCGTCGGCAACACATCACTTCCCGCTAGTTGAATTTCCTGCTTTTGATGAAAGCCTCGATGCTTTCGCGTGTCACCTCTCCCGGCTGGTAACTTACCTGCTCGCCGTTTGGCGCATACAAATAGCTGGTCGGCAGCACTTCCATCTCGCCGATTTGCGCTGCAATTTTTTCATCCCCCATCACTACCGTATATCTGATGCCACGCGCTTTGGCAAAATCCGCCACTCTTTTGCGGGAACCCGAATCAATGACGATACCAATCACTACCAGATCGTTATCCTTGTGTGCATTGTGCAAGCTGGACAGCTCAGGAATTTCAGTGATGCATGGCGGGCACCATGTCGCCCAGAAATTTATCAGTACCCACTTGCCCCGATAATCCGCCAGGCGGTGCACTTTGCCCTGCATGTCTTCCAGTGAAAAATCTGCCGCATGACTGGAAAACGGCAGGATCAGCAACAGCAGCAGACAACGCAACATACTCATTCAGAACCTCGATAAAAGAGCAGCATCCGTTTTTTCCCGGATGCCTGCCCGGTTTAAACATTAAATTGGCATGGCCGGCCGAGATCTCCATGACCAACGCCAGCCACCGAACCCGATACCGCCTAGAAAAGGGGGTGCATAGGCTTGTCGAACCATAGCCGTTTGCGTTCCAGCCCGTAGGTACCGATCAACTTCCACTGACCTGCTTCCTTGACCAGCACATGCTCCTGATTATTCCAGTTATCGATGGTAATGGGCATTTTTTTAGTGTCCGGAACACCCAGCAGGAGGCCATTACACTGGAAGACCACCATGTTCTTTTCTGTCGAAACTTTTCCAAGACTCATGTTATGGCGCATGGCCATGGTATCAAATGTGGCGAATATTCTTTCCCAGATCTTTTTCGCAGCTTTTTTATCATGATCTCCGTTGCTATAATTTTCCGAATAGAGCGCCATGAGGGCTTCCAGGTCTTTCGTTTCAATGGCTCTTTCCGCCTCCTGAAAGAACAACATCAGCTCATTGAAAGTCTGTTCGCCAAGTTTCTGTTTCGCAGCAGGATCGACCTCCATGGTATATCTATCCGAGAGCCTGTGTTCGCCCCCCATGGCCGTACCCGCAAAGAGGGAAACTGCAATCAGAATGGGCACGCCAAACATGATGACCAGACGGTTTATGGTATTGATGCTATTTGTCAGAAAAGTCATAGCCAGCTCCTTCAATATTTCTGCGGTAACACGCCCCGCTCATTTCGGAAAAGAATCCGGTGGCGTAATATGCTGCCACCCTTGCCCACTCAGCGTTCTCAGAAATGCCACCAAGTCCGCTTGCTCCTGCTCTGTGAGATCCAGCTCAACCAACTCATCCTCCGGTGAAAGCTCCTTTCGAGCCTTCTTTTTTTCATAGTACTCCAGCATTTGCTCCAGTGTGCGATTCGGACGCCTCATTTCAACGTCCAGAAAAGGGTTGGTCACGCCTCCCCTGTTGTATAGAGTCACCACATCCTGCAAAGTTTCAAATGCTCCGTTGTGCATATAGGGCGCCGTATTGGCAACCTCTCTCAGCGTGGGCGTCTTGAAAGCGCCAATATCCTGCTCATCCTTGGTGACCTTGTAACGGCCAAGATCGATGCGAGTGGTGTCCCAATCGACGCCCAGATTGTGATATTTCTCATCGGTAAAATTCGGCCCACTATGGCATTGGGTGCAACGCGCCCTGCCTGCAAAAAGCGCCAGGCCCCGTTGTTCCGATTCATTGAGTGCCTGCTGATTCCCCGCATTGAACTCATCATATCTGGAATTACCGGAAATCACGGTGCGCTCAAAGGCTGCAATCGCCTTGGCCAGGTCATCCATATTCACTTCCCTGGCGAAAACCCTTTTGAACCAGCTTCGGTATCCCTTGATACCCGCCACCTTGCTAACGAGCAGTTCATGGCTGGGCATGGCCAT
>JBFKMJ010000215.1:0-3385 GCA_041629915.1 Gallionella sp. | reverse complement strand
TGGCTTGCCGTCAGCCACGCCAATCACCAACTGTTTCACTTCACCGGCATGACTCAGAAAACTGCCGGTCTGCACCAGAATTTCACGATTGTTCTGCACCAGGTTGCCCGCGTTTTGCGAGACGTTGGCGGACTGAAGCGCGGCGCGCACGTCCTGCATCGTGAGCTGATAGGCATTCAGGTATTCCGGTTTGAGCAATACGCGCACCATGCGTTGCGTCGCGCCCAGCGTGTTGACTTCCCGCGTGCCGGGGACACGCTTCAGCTCGACCTCGATGGCATGCGCCACCTGGGTCAGTTCAAGGCCGCCGCCCGCTGCCTGCTCGCGCCACAGGGTCAACGCCACTACCGGCACGTCGTCGATCCCCTTGGCCTTGATGATGGGCTGCCCCACACCCAGCGTCGAGGGAAGCCAGTCCGCATTGGAGTTCACGACATCGTACAGCTTCACCAGCGAGGAGATATGTTCCTCGCCCACCTTGAACTGTACAGTGATGATTGCCATGCCCGGCTGTGCCACGGAATAGACGTGGTCCACCCCGGCGATCTGCGACAGGACCTGTTCGGCGGGCGTCGCCACAACCTGTGCCACGTCTCGGGCCGAAGCGCCCGGGTAGGCGATCAGCACATTGGCCATGGTCACGTTGATCTGCGGCTCTTCTTCGCGTGGCGTCACCATGACCGCGAACAACCCCAGCAACACGGCAATCAGCGCCAGTAGCGGGGTCATTTGCGAGTGCAGGAAGTGTTTGGCTATACGCCCCGAAATACCCATTTATATTTTTCCCGATGCCTGATGACAGAAAAGCCGCCGCGCCAGGACAAAGGCATGCAGCGGCTTTTCGCCATGAAGACTACTTGAGCTTTTCGATGCCCAGCATTTTCAAAATGCTTTTTTCATAAAAGGGCTCAGAAGAACCTTTTTTCATCTTGCGGATGAAATATTTCTCGAATGCAATTTTGGCAAGATGCACCCACTTGCCTTCCGAGAACCAGTTCACGTTGCGCGGCGGGATCTGCGGCATTGCCACGAACGCGACGCCACTATCGCCGAAATCAGCCAGGCATACGGCATTCCAGGTGGCCTCTTTATCCGCCGGCTGACCATTCAATTCCGCGTGAATGTTATCCACGGTGGCAGTCACCATGGACTCGATCATGTAGCCGGTCTTTGGGGTCCCGGTTGGTACCGGGGTGGCTTCTACCGGGGGAATCGCGACACAGACACCGACGGCGAAGATGTTTTTGTACTTGGGATTGCGCTGATGCTTGTCCACGATAATGAATCCGCGTGCCTGGGTCAGCCCCTCGATGCCGAATACCGCGTCGATACCCTTGAATGCCGGCAGCATCATGCTGTAGTTGAAAGGCAGCTCATGCTTCTTCTTCTCCATACCCATGTCGTCATGCTCGGTGACGAACATCTTGCCCGCTTCAACCTTGGTAACTTTGGCATTGCATATCCACTTCATGTCGTGGTCTCGCATACCGGATTCCAGAATGCCTTTCGAATCGCCCACGCCACCCAGTCCGAGGTGACCGATGTAGGGTTCCGAGGTAACAAAGGTCATTGGCACCTTGTTGCGCATCTTGCGTTTGCGCAGATCGGTATCCATGATAAAGGCGTATTCGTAGGCGGGGCCGAAACAGGAGGCGCCCTGCACCGCGCCGACCACAATGGGGCCGGGGTTCTTGCAGAAATCCTCCCATTCGTCATGCGACTGCATCGCGTGATCGACATGGCAGACAGAATAGGTATGCCCGCCGTGTGGGCCCAGACCTTCGACTTCGTCAAAAGCCAGCTTGGGACCGGTAGCGATAACCAGATAATCATAATCAACGACCTGGCCGTCATTCAGTTCGAGCTGGTTCTTGTCGGGATGCACACGCTTCACGCCGGTTGAGATGAAGTCGATGCCCTTGCGTTCCAGGTAAGTGCGCACCGGGAACTCGATCTGACTGCGCTCACGCCATTTCACGCCCACCCAGGGATTGGAAGGCGTGAAATGGAAAGACTCGCTGTTTGAAATGACCGTCACCTTGTGACTCTTGCCCAGTTTATCGCGCATTTCGTATGCGGCTGGCATGCCGCCAATACCTGCGCCCATGATTACGATGTGTGCCATGCTGCTATCCTCCATAAGTTGATGAATCACTACTCTTGCTTCACACCCGACATCCCGGCCCTGACCGGATCCAATGCCACTTTCTCACCCGGTTTCAGCCCTGCCAGCACTTCCACTGCATCATCTGATATCGCCTCACCAAGCCGTACCTGGCGTAATTTCCCCGCGCCGTCTTCATCCACCACATATACTGCAACCACTTCGCTGCGGCGCAACACGGCACTTGCAGGAATCACCAATTTATTGGCCATGCCCACCACAAAATGCACACGAACAAACATGCCCGGGTATACGCCCGGCGCGATGCGCTCAAGCTTTGGGTGCGCAAGGGTGTGTTCAGCGGCCGCGCCTGCGAGCGACGGGTCAGCGACAGGCTGCCGCCCCTCTGCTTCATTTTTCGGCAGATACACGCGCAGCTGTGTGCTATGGGTGCGCGTATCGGCTACTGGCTGTATGGTCACGGCGGCGGGTTTGATCCAGCGATTCAGAGAGAGTGCTTCCACCATTGCCTCGGGGTGTGCGCCGATATCCACCAGTTTGTCTTGCGGCACATTTACCACCACGCGCATTTCGGAAGGATCGAAGCCGGTCATCAAGGGTTTGCCGGGCACCACCATTTCGCCGACTTCCACCAGACGCGCAGACACGACCCCGCTATAGGGTGCAATCACTGCTGTATAGCTGTGTGCAAGGCTGGCCTGCCCGGTGGATGCCTCGCTGGCTGCAGCTTGTGCCACGGCTACCTTGTAGTCAACCTGCGCCTTGTCGAGTGCCGCCTGGCTGATAAACTTTTGCGCAAACAAACGCCTGGCACGCTCATAAGCCGCCTCAGCGTTCTGCATGTTGGCCTGCGCCTGAAATACCTGCGCCTGGCTGCCGGCCAGGACCTGCAAAGCTTCGCGCTCATCGATGCGAAGAATTACCTGCCCCTTGGTGACGTGATCCCCCGTATCAAAGCCAATTTCCTTGATGCGCCCCCCGATTTGCGCGGACACGGTGGATTGGCGAACAGCCTCGACCAGACCGTCCACGCTGTAGGTTTGCGCCACCTCGCGATACTGCACAGACGCCACGTCAAGCTGCCCGGCAGCCTGAACGGGCACGGCACCCAGCAGCAAAAAATAAAGAATTAAGGATTTCTTCACCGCGCTCACCCGGTTGTTTCGTTATATTAGAATATACTGATATTCTAAATGGAAAGCAAACTCATCATGCGCTGCAAAACACATCGCGCATCATCCCGACCAGCTTTATTGTGCG
>JBFKMJ010000214.1:0-3420 GCA_041629915.1 Gallionella sp. | reverse complement strand
GTTCAGGATAAGGTGAATTTTCAGTTCGGCGGCTACGCGTTGCAGCATGTGCACGGCATCCGGGCTTGACCCGTTGTCCACCACGATCACACGGCCCGCCTGTGATGCGGCCAGTTCCATTCGGTCCGGCAGACCCGCGTCAGGGTGATAGGCAACGACAAGCGCGCAGATGTTTTCCGGTTCCGGACGCACCCTGCTCATTTACCGTTCCTCGTATCTAACAAGTGCATCACAAATGATCTGACGAAAATGGACTGGTACGGCGATATTGGGCCAACCCGCCGAGATAAGCGGCATTGACCGGCAATGCACCGTCTGCTGTTTTTTGTGCCACGATTAAAATGTGCATCGGACGAATCGCCTCGACCGCACGAATCTGCAGCCCCATATGATCGACAAGGCCAACGGCGAGTTGCGTATCAAAAACATGATGGTGAAAACAGCGGTTCTCAAAGTTACGTTCGGAACGCGCCCTGAACGCAAGCGGATCGCCGGCTTGCGGATCACGCTCCAAATCATGCAGCGCCATGATTTCCGGCATATGGGTGAGATCATCCTCGGTCATCCCTGTATTAAAATCTGCAATCAGGTGCTGCAGTGTTGTTACCGGCCGGCGATGATCGAAGGTCCCTTCCCTGTGCGGCAACACCAGCACGAGCGTTCCCTGATCCTTCAGCAGGCGCACCCACTCTGACAAAGCCAGGATCGGATTTGCCGTGTGTTCGAGCACATGCGATGAAAGCACAAAATCATAACTGGCCGAAGGGATACATTCCATCGCAGTCGCCTCACCGACATACTGCCGCCCCGCTGGTTTGTTGCGATCGAACCGGAATGTCTGCCCTTCTTCGATGTCACCCTCCCAGACCGTTTTGCCGCCAAAATTGCAATTGTCGAGACGGCCTGCTATCGGATACACGGGAAATATACCCCTGGAAGTGAAAATCCGGCTGGGTCCCCCAATCTCCATTCCATTCCTGCCACGCAACAAACCTGCAACATTGCGAAACGATCTGGCGCGCACCGGCAACAGATGGCGCAGGCGGGAAAGGGTTGCGGACATCAATCCGGCAACCCCTCGCGTCCGCAGGATGGTTGTTATTTTCTGGATCATACGCGCCGAAATATTATTCTCCTTTCGGTAAATTGACGTTCAGCATGCCGCACAAATCCAGCAAATAGCCGCGGAACGAATAGTGCCGATCCACATGATCCTGTGCCGCTTTTCCCAGACCAGCCGCAAAGTCTGGTGAATCAATCAGCCGGCAAACCGCGGCTGAGAATGCCGCTACCTCTTGTGGCGGAACGGTTATTCCGCCGATTTCCTCCACCAGGCTGGCACCCCCGCCCGTGCCTGAGAAAGCCACAACAGGCACGCCGGCATCAAAGGATTCAAGCACCACATTGGGAAATGGATCTTCCCGTGAGGTCAGTGCATAGACATCAGAGCCGGCATGGTAAAGCGCAGTATCTGATTCGTAGCCGGCGAAGTGAATGCGATCCCTGTAAATGCTGTTTAGCAGTTTCGGCTTGATGTCATTCCTCATCTTCGCATCCCATGGCCCGATCCACACAAAGTCAACATTGTTTCGCTGCGCCAGAATCTCCAGGGCGCATTCCACGAAGAGGTCCACCCCTTTCCTGTAGTTGGCTTCGCCTACCGCCAGCACAATCTTTGTCGTCAGGGGCAATCCCAATCGCGTGCGCAGCTCCGCCCTTGCAGGCTCACGCTTCGAACGCCATGTGTTTTTCCGGTACAGGCCCTGGGGTCGAATGACCTGCCTCGCGTCATCAACATGGGCAAACTGCGCAAATCCGTCCGCCACAATCTGCGCGGGGAACACGACCTTCTTTGCGAAGGAAGCAATCTGCCCGGTCTGTCTTTCGATCGCAAGACTTCGAATGGCCCCCGGCAATTCATGCACGAGGCAGATGCATTCAATCCCGGCATGGCCCAACACGGGAACGATCCATCCTGAGACTGCGGTATTGACGATGGCCCGGGTAAAGCCACACTGCACAAGCGACTCCGCCAGCTTCCTGACATCCGAAACTCTGGAATCGAATTCGTTCAGCTCATAAACTGTCGCAAGAGCCGTGAAATCATTTTTCAACCGCCCTCCGCCAAGCAGAATCACTTTCACATCCAGGCCCAGTTCCTGCCGGAGCGCCCTGACCATGCCCAGTGCCAGAAATTGCCCGCCAAATGGCTGGGCATCATGCGATACCACCAGGATGCGCCGCGAAGGATCATCCTGCAGAATTCTGCCAGTCGCCTCGGGGCTGGAACAGCCGTCATGCCCGATACTCGGGAAGGCATTATTGACTGGCGGATTCTGTATCAGCCAATCCTGGTAGGTCTTGAAGCGATGAAACACGAGGGGAAAATATCTGAACAGGCGATGCCTGATTATTTTTTTACTGCGCGATGAAAGCGGCAGCGCCTGCCACAACCAGTGAACCCCACGCATGCCCGTGCGGCGCGCCCACAGGTAGAGTTTGCCGGGAAATATCATCGGCCTGTTTTGTTCCGTAAATGAAGCGTTGCACGTATCACCCGGGCATACTCCCGCTTTACAGGCTCAGACCATGAAGGCGCATCAGGATGGCTCAATGCGACGGCACCCCCCTGATGCGCCTGTGCAACTCCTGCAGTTTTCTCGCAAACCGCTCCCCGAACAGCATCCGGATATATTCAATTAGCATCTCGCTCAACAAAAACCTCCCCGGGAATCGCTGCCCATGCATCCTTTGTGCACGCCATACCTCCTGCAACACCCTCAAACGATTCCGGGTGTCAGTACTGATTCCGCCAAGTCGCTGCCCGACAGTAATGATACCCGGCATGAATGCCGCATCTCCTGTTTTCAGCTCGCGCAACAACAATTCATAATCACCGGCAATGCGGAATGTCTCGTCAAATTGCCCCCGCAGCCCGAACAAATCTGAGCGATGCATCGTGCCGACATGCGGAATGCACATGTATTGCCTGAAGGGTTCTTTCACATGCTCCCATGCTTCACCCATCGGGCGTGGCAATTGTCCATCATCGCTGATCTGCATGATTTCCCCATAAGCCACACGAATATCGGGCGGAAGCATTTGCAGCTGCGGAACCATGCGCTCCAGCACCGTGTTATCCCAGAAGTAGTCGTCCGCACCAAGAAAACATACCCACTCGCCTTTCACCTGTGCCAGGCCCTTATTCCAGGCGTTGTAAACGCCGCGATCCGGCTCGGAAATCCAATAAGCGATCTTGTCCCGGTTTGCATTCAACAATTCAACGGTTCCATCTCTCGAAGCGCCGTCGATAATAATCAACTCCCTGTTTGGATAGGTCTGCTGTGCGACACTGTCGATGCATTGCTGCAAGGTGGCCCTGCCGTTGAAAACGGCGACGATGATCGAAATCAGGGGAGC
>JBFKMJ010000213.1:0-3466 GCA_041629915.1 Gallionella sp. | reverse complement strand
TATCGCATGGAAACATCGCGCAGCGCCACTACCGGTGGCAGCGGGTTGGGGCTGGCCATCGCCCGGCAACTGGCGGACGCCAACGGCTGGAAAATCGAACTGCTGCCACGCGCAGGCGGCGGCACGGAAGCGCGGCTGACTATCGGAGCGGACGCATGACCCGCTCCATCGACATCCGTGAAGAAGCCGGCGTGCGCACCCTGCACTTCGGTTCCGAGTGGATACAGGGCGCGATGCGTATCGCGCGGCCATGGAACCTTGAGCTGGAATACACGCGCGAGATGATGGCGGGTCTGTTGTTGCGCGACCCACCAAGGAAAGTATTGCTGATCGGCCTTGGCGCCGCTTCACTGGTCAAATTCCTGTATCGCCATTATCCGCTGGCGCATCTCACGGTTGTGGAAATCGAACCCGCCGTGGTCGCCGCCGCACGCCAGTTTTTCAAGCTGCCGGAAGACCCGAAGCGCATCCGTCTGGTCATTGGCGACGGCGCGGAATACATGCTGAATAACCATGACAAGAAATTCGACCTGATTCTGGTGGACGGTTTCGATGAAAAGGCGCGCGCGGGAGCGCTCGAGACTTTGCCTTTTTATCAGGCTTGCCGATCCAGCCTGAGCGACGATGGCATCATGGCGGTGAACATGCTGACGCGCGGCCGGAACTTCAAGAGAGTTGCTGTAAACATCATGGAGGCTTTCGACGATCGTGCGCTGGTGTTTCCTTCCGGCGAAAGCGGCAACGCACTGGTGCTGGCCACAGCAGGCTATCCGATCGCGGTCTCGTTTGGCGACCTGAAGGAAAACGCGCTGGCATTGAAACAGGCCACCGGACTGAACCTGCTGCCGACACTGGCGCGACTGGCGCGGGCCAGGACATGCCTCAATAACATGCTGTCGATCTGACGTGACGCCGGTTAACGCGCGTCCGGTTTTGCATTAGCATGCGGGCTGGCACGATTTCCTCAACCAGAGCAAAGGAGTCTTTGTGGGCATACTGATCTTTCTTGGCGCCGTCACTGTCCTGCTGATCTACGGCATCACCCTGTACAACCATCTGGTCAACGTCAAACATGCCGTCGCCAAGGCGTGGGCGAATATCGATGTGCTGCTTAAACAGCGCCATGACGAGCTGCCCAAACTGGTCGAGGTGTGCAAACAGTACAAGGAGTTCGAACAGGCCACGCTGCAAAGGGTCATCGAGGCGCGTTCGCAGGTGCAGGCTGCGCGCCAGCAGCAGGATATTCCCGCGCTGGGGCAGGCCGAAGGCATGCTGCGTATGGGGCTGGGCAATATCTTTGCGGTGGCGGAAGCCTACCCCGAGCTGAAGGCCAACGAGAATTTCATGCAGTTGCAGAACCGCATCATCTCGCTGGAGAACGGCATCGCTGACCGCCGCGAGTTGTACAACGAGACGGTGAACATCAACAACGTGCAGATCGAGGTCTTCCCCGCCAGCATCATCGCCAAACTGTTCAACTTCGGCGAGAAGCCGCTGCTGGAGTTCTCAAGCAGCGAGAAGACGGATGTGGATATGAAGCAGCTGTTCAGCTAGCCTCATGCTGGTCAGGCTGCGCCGTGAATATGCGCAACTGGTTACCTCCGGCGCGCAGTTGCTGCTGCTGTTCGTCGGCATCAAACTGGAGTCACGCGATGGCTGGCTGGGCACGCTGTCGGCGATGGCGCTTATCAGTTTTTTCGCATGGCTGTCGGCGTTGCACCGGCTGCGCATGGTGCGCGACACACCGACCTCGAAAGTCGCCTCCGCCGCACAGGGTTATGTTGAACTCATCGGGCGCGGCAGGTCATACGGCGAACCGATGATCAGCAAGCTGCGGCTGCTGCCCTGCCTGTGGTATCGCTACAAGGTGGAGCAGCGCGGCGCAAAGAATAAATGGCGGACACTGGACAATGGCGAGAGCCGCGATTCGTTCCTGTTGCGCGATGATACCGGTGACTGCGTGGTTGATCCCGAGCATGCCGAGATCATTACCAAACACCGCGACCAGTGGATCGAAGGCAATTATCGTTACACCGAGTGGAAGTTCATTCACAACGACAGCCTCTATGTCATCGGCGATTTTCGTACGCGCAGCCTGGGCGCGGAATTCGACACCCGCGCCGAACTTAATGCATTGCTGGCCGAATGGAAAAATGACATGCCCGCACTGCATGAACGCTTTGACCTGAACAACGACGGTGAACTGGATATGCAGGAATGGATGCTGGCGCGCCAGGCCGCCAGACGTGAGGTGACAAAAAGACGGCGTGAAGCGCATGCCCAACCCGATATACACATCATCAGCCGGCCGCGCGACGGAAAATTATTCCTGATCAGCAATCTGACCCCGGAAAAGTTGTCCCGCCGCTATCTGTTCTGGGGCTGGGCGCACCTGGCGATCTTTTTTTGCGCACTGGGCGGAATTGGCTGGGTACTGCAAATGCCTTCATTCGGATAATGCAGGGCAAGATAATGTGTTTCGATACATGGCGTCATCAATCTGCTGCTGCAGAGTGTTTGAAAGTGCCCTGTCCGGCAGAAATATACAGCCGGCAAAGTTGTGAATTGAGCCGGATATAACCTAATATGCGCGTTCACTTCAAAAAGCTATTGTCATGACCCGACCGAATTATCTGATTGTTTGCTGTTTGTTGCTCACGGCCTGCGCACAAACTCCCCCGCGTACCGAACCGGCGCAACCGTCAGCACCACACCATCCGCACGCAAAAGTCGAGGCGGAGGTTCAGCCGGTGTTGCCAGACATGGAGTTGAACGATGAGCTGCTTTATGGGTTTCTGTTGTCAGAAATTGCCAACCAGCGCGGGCACACCGAGCTGGCGGTAAAAGGCAGCGCAGACATTGCCAGGGAAACCGGCGATCCGCGCCTAGCCAAACGTGCCGCGCAACTGGCAGTCGAGTCCGGCGACATGAGCAAATCGATTGATGCGCTCAGATATTGGCGTGAAGTTGAGCCGACCTCAATGCTGGCGGCACGCATGTTGTCATCGATATTGTTGCGTGGTGGGAAACTGGATGAAGCGCAACCGGAACTGGCCATGATTCTGGAGGCGGGAAAGGAAAATCAGGGTAACGAGTTCCTGCAAATTCTCCAGGTGGTTGCGCCCTATCCGGACAAGCATGCCGCATTGAAGTTGATGCGTGATCTCGCTCAGCCCTATCCGAATATTGCCGAAGCGCACTGGTCGGTCGCGCAATTGGCGCTGCAGGCGGGCGACAGGGAGCTGGCGCTGAATGAGGTGCGGCAGGCACGCAATTTGCGTCCGGCATGGGGCATGGCTGTTTCGCTGGAGGCGCAGCTATTGCTGAAGAGCGCGCCACAGCAGGCGCTGGACTTGTTGCGTCGGTTTTCGTCCGATTATCCGGGCCATAACGAAATCCGTTTGCAATATGCCCGCATGCTGCTCGATCAAAAGCAGTACAGGAAATCGCGTGATGAATTCCTGCG
>JBFKMJ010000212.1:0-3501 GCA_041629915.1 Gallionella sp. | reverse complement strand
GGCGCGCTCGACCTGTACCACGGCGGGCTGCGCGCGCGCGACCTGCACGGCAACACGCTGTTCGACCACTACGACTACCGCCATTACTGGGACGTGATATTCGAAGACGTGAAGCCGTGGTCGTACATGAAGTTTCCGTTCCTGCGCAGTCTCGGGCCCGAAGCGGGCTGGTATCGCGTCGGGCCGTTGAGTCGCGTGACGCAGTGCGATTTCATTCCCACGCCGCTGGCCGAGCAGGCGCGCAAGGAGTTTCTCGCTTTCGACAACGGCAATTCGGCGGGCGCGACACTGAGCTTTCACTGGGCGCGCATGATCGAGATGCTGCACGCCGCCGAGGTGATTGAGGAGCTGCTGCACGATACCGACCTGCAGGGCAGTGAGCTGGTCAACATAGGCGCGCGTCAGGAACGCGGCGTCGGCGTGATCGAGGCGCCACGCGGCACCCTGATCCACCATTACAAGGTGGACGAGCACGACCAGATCGTGCGCTGCAACCTGATCGTCTCCACCACCCACAACAATCAGGCGATGAACGAGGCGATCCGCGCCGTGGCGCGGCAATATATCGACGGGCGCAAGCTCACCGAGGGCCTGCTCAATCACATCGAGGTCACCATCCGCGCCTTCGACCCGTGCCTGTCCTGCGCCACCCACGCGCTCGGCAGGATGCCGCTGGAAGTGGAATTGCTGGATGTGGCGGGGAGCACGGTCGATGCGCTGCGGCGTTCGTCTGACGGAATTTTCATCACCCAGTGTTGATGACAGCACCTGTTTTAGTTATTGCCGTCGGCAACCAGTCGCGCGGCGACGACGGGCTGGCGCCGCTGCTGCTGCACCAGTTGCAAAGCGGGGATAACGGGCATGTCGAGTGCATCGAGGATTACCAGTTGCAGGTCGAGCATGTCACCGACATGCTCGATCGCAGCGCGGTGTTGTTTATTGATGCCGATGTGTCCTGTGCCGAGCCGTTTCATTTTTCCGAGATTACCGCCGAGAGAGATGACAGCTACACCAGCCATATGATGACCCCGTTCGCGCTGCTGCATACTTACCGGCTGGTGTATGGAACGGATGCGCCGCCTGCATTTCTGCTGCGCATACGCGGTTATGATTTTGAGCTGGGTCATCCGCTGAGCGAGAAGGCGGCGGCCAATCTGGTGGCGGCAATGGAGCGGGTGCGTGTATGGTGTGCCGTGATCAATCTGCCACGTTGACGACTGTGCTTGATAACAATATCTAGCAGCCTGTCTGACTTAAAGGAAATCGGCTGCAAATCCGCCTGGCCGGTGCATATTTCACCACTTTTTTGGTCAATAGAACGACTATTGACCTGCAAAACCGGCGAAAATCTGCCCTCGCCCAGCCGAATTTTCGCTTCGATTCTTCAAGTCAGACAGGCTGCTATTGGGAGCAAATCGTGCCAATGAATCGCTTTATTTGCGGTAAGCTCGCGCATGGATAGATGCGTGATCATGAAGTCACGCCGCCGCGATGATTTATTTTCCAATTTACTGCAACAACTTGTAAAAATCAGGAGGATCTCATGATGCAAACCAAAATTCTGCTGGACGAATCTGAAATTCCGACTCACTGGTATAACGTCGTTGCCGACATGCCCAATCCACCCGCGCCGCCGCTGGGTCCGGATGGCAAGCCGATCGGGCCTGATGCACTCGCCCCGATCTTTCCGATGAGCCTGATCGAGCAGGAAGTGTCCGCGCAGCGCTGGATCGAGATTCCCGAGAAGGTGCGCGAAATCTATCAGTTGTGGCGACCCTCGCCGATGTTCCGCGCCCACCGGCTGGAAGCGGCGCTGGGCACACCGGCAAAGATTTACTACAAATACGAGGGTGTTTCGCCGGCGGGTTCGCACAAACCCAATACGGCCGTCGCACAGGCCTATTACAACAAGGAAGCCGGCATCAAGCGCATCTCCACCGAGACCGGCGCGGGGCAGTGGGGCTCGTCGATCGCGCTGGCCGGCCAGATGTTCGGGCTGGAGGTGCGGGTGTACATGGTCAAGGTGAGCTACCACCAGAAGCCTTACCGCCGTTCCATGATGCAGACCTGGGGGGCGGAAGTGTTCGCCAGCCCCAGCATGGAAACCAATTCGGGGCGCGCCGCGCTGGCGGAAGATCCGGACAATCCGGGCTCGCTCGGGCTGGCGATTTCAGAGGCGGTGGAAGATGCGGCGTCGCGCGCCGACACCAATTACGCGCTCGGTTCGGTGCTGAATCATGTGATGTTGCATCAGACTGTGATCGGACTGGAGGCGAAGAAGCAGTTTGAAAAAGTCGGTGATTATCCGGACATGATCTTTGCGCCCTGCGGTGGCGGCTCAAATTTTGGCGGGGCGGCTTTCCCGTTCCTCGCCGACAAGGCGGCGGGCAGGAACGTGCGCCTGGTGGCGGTCGAACCCACGTCCTGCCCGACGCTGACGCGCGGCCACTATGCCTATGATTTCGGCGACACCGCCAAGCTCACGCCGATGATGCTGATGTACACCCTCGGTCACGATTTCATGCCGCCCGGTATTCACGCCGGCGGTTTGCGCTATCACGGTGACTCCGCGCTGGTGTCGCAGCTTTACCATGAAAAATTGATCGAGGCGTTGGCGGTGCCGCAACTCGCCACCTTCAAGGCGGGCGTCACCTTTGCGCGCGCGGAGGGCATCATTCCCGCGCCGGAATCCAACCATGCCATCGCCGCCTGCATCGACGAGGCGTTGCGCTGCAAGGAAAGCGGCGAACAGAAAACGCTGTTCTTCAACCTTTCCGGTCACGGGCATTTTGACATGGGCGCATATGACAGTTATTTCAGCGGCAAGCTGGAGGATTTCACCTATCCGGAAGAGGCGATCAATGCCGCGCTGGAAAGGCTGCCCAAGGTCGGGTAGTGCGCTGAAATGCTACTGGTGCACCACCAGCCACAACCCTATGCATGAACTGTCGCTCGCGGAGAGCGTGCTGCAACTCATCGAGGATGCTGCGCGCGAGCAGGAATTCGCGCACGTCAAGACGGTGCGGCTGGAGATCGGCCAGTTGGCCTGTGTGGAACCGGAATCCCTGCGTTTCGCTTTCGATGTGGTGATGCGCGGCAGCATCGCAGAGTGCGCGCGGCTGGAAATTGTCGAGACAGCAGGGCAGGGCCGTTGTGAAAAATGCGAACAGAATTTTCCACTGGTCGCACTTTACGAGGCATGCCCGGCGTGCGGCAGCTATCAGGTCAGTGTGACGGGCGGCGATGCGATGCGCGTCAAGGAACTTGAGGTGGAATAATGTGTGTCACATGCGGATGTGGTAACGGAAATACACTGATCGGCGGGCAGGCGCTTCGGCGGCAACGCCAGCCGGACGAGCCGATGCGTTTTCGCCCGCATGCCGCGGATGCGCCGGGTGAGAGCACTTCCCGTACCATCAAACTCGAACAGGATCTCCTCGCCAGGAACAACGGCTACGCCGAAGCGAACCGCCGCTACCTGTCCGGGCACGGCATCTTCGC
>JBFKMJ010000211.1:0-3506 GCA_041629915.1 Gallionella sp. | reverse complement strand
ATCGAGATCGAGCTGCCGACCACCGTCTGGATCAGCGTGGTGTCTCCGGTCAACCTCGACAGCACCTCGCCGGTTTGCAGGGTTTCGAAAAACTGCGGCGACTGCGCCAGCATGCGCGCATACACCGCGCTGCGCAAATCCGCCGTCACCCTTTCGCCCACCCAGGTGACGGTGTAATAGCGCGCCGCCACAGTCAATGCCCACAGGCTGGCCAGTCCGAACAATGCGGCAAAATGTCCGTTCAGGCTGAGTGAGCCCAACAGGCTGCCGGGAATGTTTTCATGTTGTCCAAAACCGAAATCGATCAGGTCGCGGAACGCCAGCGGCACCAGCAGGATGGTGGCGGAGCCGATGCACAACAGCGCCAACGCCAGTGCGATCCGCCCGCGGTATGGCCGCAGAAAGGGCCACAGGCTCCACAAGGGAGACAGGCCATGGGGAATAACAGGTTGGGTGGTTTCCTGAACAGACATTTTTTGTCGCGTCCGATGGAGAGTGTTTTATTCTGCCGTGATCCGGAAATCGGGGCGGGAAAATACTGACCCGGACAGAACGTCGATCACCCGCTGTCAGCCGAGCAGGCTTGCCAGCGTCAGCAACATCAGCAGAATCATCCAGAACACCACCGAGCGCCACACCAGTCCGATGGTGCTGCGCATGAAGTCCACGTCGGCATCGTCACCGACACCCAGTTCCGGCCGATCCAGCAACAGGCCGCCTTGCGGAACCGGCATGCCCAGGCGCACGCCCAATGCCCCCGCGCCGCTGGCCAGCAGTATTCCGGCTTCGCTGTCCGGCCAGCTGGCCGCCTGGTTGCGCCAGCAGTACGCGGTGTCTTCGAAGTTGCCGACAATGGCAAAGGTTGCGGCCGTCATGCGGATCGGCAGCCATTCCAGCAAATAAAACGTCCGGCGCGCGAAGTTGCCGAACTCGCCCGGTTCGACGGCGTCTTCATCAGTCCATTGGCTGCGCAAAAATTGTCCGAGGCGGTACATCAGCGCGCCTGCCGCACCGCCCAGGCCGGCCACGCTGAACAACACAAACCACACGATGACGCCGAACACGTTGCGGTGCGAGGCGATCAGCGCCTCTTCGATGGTGATACGCGCCACTTCCTCCGCATTCAGCTCATGCGAATGAATGCCGCGCCAGCGGGACAACAGGTTGCGCGCTTTGTCCAGATCGTCATCGCGCAATGCCTGATGAATATCGGTGAAGTAGTGGCTGAACTGGCGAAAACCCATGGTGAGGTACAGCACCAGCACGTTGAACGCCCAGGCAAACACCGGATGGACCTTGTGCAGCAGGCCATACAGCAGAACCACGCCGGTCAGCAGCGGCACCACCGCCAGCAGCCAGGCGACTTTCCCGTGCTTATGCTCGCCGCCGTTGAATTGATGCTGGAAAAAACTGACGTAACCGGACAGCCAGCCCTGCAAATATTTGCGCGAGGAAAGCGGTTGGAGTTGCTCAAGCAGCAGCGCGGCAATCAGGGCAAACAGGCTCATGGCATCGGAAAAACAAGGCAATTCATATGGCGGAAAGATAACACACAACCTGATGCGGCTCTATAGCACGCACGGCTGATGTCTTTGGGCGGCGATCCGACCTCAGCGCCGCCCTGCCCCAGGGAGCCGCTAGACTACCATGCCGGCCGCAACGGTATTGTTGGTCGCCTCGTCGATCACAATAAAACTGCCGGTACCGTGATCGATCAGATAACTGTCCAGCACCAGCGGCTGCTGCACTTTCAGCGCGACGCGCGCGATGTCGTTCATGTTGAGCGTTGCGGCTTCGTGCTGTTCCAGCGTATTCACGTCCACCCGGTAGTCGAGGCTCGAAAACAGGCACTTCACCATGCGCGTGGTGTGCTTGATGATGTACTTGCGGTTCCTGTCGAGCGGCGCCTCGGACAGCCAGCACAACATCGCCCCGAATTCTTTGGCGACATTCGGCAGGCTGTCTTTTTTGACGAACATATCGCCGCGCGAAATATCGATCTCGTCGGCCAGCGTCAACGTCACCGACTGCGGCGCGTAGGCGCGTTGCAGCTTGCCGTCGTAGGTCACGATTTCCTTGACGCGCGTGGTGCGTCCGCCGGGCAGGACGGTGATCTCATCACCCACGGCGATTTCGCCCGATTCGATGCGCCCCATGTAGCCCCGGAAATCATGAAATTCTTCAGTCTGCGGGCGGCATACCCACTGCACCGGATAGCGGAAATCGGTGGTGTTGAGGTCATGGTCGATTTCGACGTTCTCCAGCAGCTCCATCAGCGTCGGGCCCTGGTACCAGTCCAGATTATTGCCGCGTTCCACCACCATATCGCCATTCAGTGCGGACAGCGGTATGCAGGTCACGTCATGCAGGCCGAGTTGTGCGGCAAAGGCGCGGTAATCCGCAACGATGGTTTCGTATTTTTCCTGCGAATAATTCACCATGTCCATCTTGTTGACCGCCAGCACAACGTGCGGCACACCCACCAGACTGGCGATATAAGTGTGGCGGCGCGTCTGCGTCAGCACACCCTTGCGCGCATCGATCAGGATGATGGCCAGATTGGCGGTGGAAGCCGCCGTGACCATGTTGCGCGTGTATTGTTCGTGTCCCGGCGTGTCGCCGATGATGAACTTGCGTTTCGGCGTCGCAAAATAGCGATAGGCGACATCGATGGTGATGCCCTGCTCGCGCTCGGCCTGCAAACCATCGGTCAGCAGCGACAGATCGACGGCGGCCATGCCGCGCTTTTCGCTGGTTCTGGAAATGGCCGAAAACTGATCCTCGAAGATGGATTTGGAATCGTGCAGCAGCCGCCCGATCAGCGTGCTCTTGCCGTCGTCCACGCTGCCGGCGGTGATGAAACGAAGTAGTTGTGTTGCGTTGTTCATGATTTATAACCTTTTAAAGCAGACGTAAGTCGTTAGATATAAGTCGTTAGCTGGTTTTGCCCGCTTCGCAGGCTGTTAAACAATCCACCGCGTAGCGGACGACATTAACTACCGACTAACGACTACGAACTACCAACTGGTTCAAAAATAGCCTTCTTTCTTGCGCAACTCCATCGACGCATCCGAAGTCTGGTCGTCCATGCGCGTTGCGCCACGTTCGGTGATGCGCGTGATCGCGGTCTCTGCGATGATATCCGCCGGCGTGTGCGCGGTGGATTCCACCGGCGCGGTGCAGGTCATGTCGCCCACGGTACGGAAACGCACCGACACCACCTCGACCTTTTCACCCGGCTTCGGCTGCACCAGATGCGACACCGGAATCACAGCATTACCGCGCCGGATCACTTCGCGTTCGTGCGCATAGTAAATTTCCGGGATATGCAGGTTCTCGCGCTCGATGTATTCCCAGATGTCCATCTCCGTCCAATTGCTGATCGGAAACACCCGGATATTTTCACCGGCATGGGTGCGCGTGTTGTAGATGTCCCACAGTTCGGGTCGCTGGTTCTTTGGGTCCCACTGGCCGAACTCATCGCGGAACGAGAAGATGCGCTCCTT
>JBFKMJ010000210.1:0-3536 GCA_041629915.1 Gallionella sp. | reverse complement strand
CGGGTAGCGTTCTACCAGCAGCATCTGCAATGCCCTGCGCTTGGCGTCTTCCCACTCTGCCTGACGAAATTGCATGCCCGGCCCCAGTGGCCATTTGGCCAGCATTTTTTCGTGGGCGGCCGCGGCTTCTGCTGGAGCCGACTGGATGGGCCCTTCGTTGCGGATATCAAAACGATCGACCCGTACGGGTTCGCCCGGATTGATCTTGAAGGCAGCCACCCAGCCCGACGCCCCCTTGTTAAGGGAATCCGTAATCTGCGGCGAAAAATAACCCTCTGTCGCAAGCAGTTCCCGCATGGCATCCGGTGTGCGGGCATGGATACGCCGCAGCTGGTCCAGGTTCATGCGCGGATTGGTGCGCCACTGCATGATTTCAAGATTGTTTTCGAGCAGTTTGAGATATTCTTTTTGAATATCGATGCGAACCTCGTAGGTAAATGCCTCTTCCCCGTAAGCCATGTGGCAGAACAGGCAAGCCTGAGCCAGAATGGAAAGCATGAGAGCTTTCCATGCAACGGAGAAGCGGGGAGGGGGGAAGTTACCCACGCACCATCGACCTGTTACTTGTCATTCAATAATCCCTGCATCGTCGCGACCGGCCTGACCTGCGGGAAATACACCTGTTTGTAATAGTTGCCGAGGTTGTCCGACCACGACACGCCGTCGCTGCGCCCGAGTTTTTGCCAATAGTCCATGATGGCCGCATCGTAACTGCCGATGGCGGCCGCGTAGCCGGAGGCGTCATAGCGTTCGTTATGGCGGAAGGTGTGAATGTCCATGCGCGGTTTCAGCGGCATGTCGTCCTGGATATGGCCGATGCACAGGCCGACCAGCGGGAAGGTGAGCGGCGGCAGGCCGAGCAGATCGATCATGCCCTGCGGGTTGCGGCGGATGCTGCCGATCGGGACGATGCCCAGACCGAGCGATTCGGCGGCGGTGATCAGCGTGCCGAGCACGATGCCTGCATCGACGGCGGCGACGCCGAAGCCTTCCATGCTTTCGTGGATGATCTGCGTCTGCCCGGCCTTGCGCACGCCGAGGTCGGTCTTGTGAAAGTCGATGACGATGGTGATGAGCACCGGCGCCTGCGCGATCCACGCCTGTCCCCCGGCGAGTTCGGCAATACGGGCGCGCTTTTCCGCGTCGCGCACCACGATCAGCGAAATTTCCTGCGCGTTCATCGAGGTCGGCGCCCGGTGCGCGGCGGCGATGATCTGCTCGAGCATGGCATCGCTGACCAAGTCGGCCTTGAAGCTGCGAATACTGCGGTGGGACTGTTGAGTGCGCAGGGTCTCGTTCATGGTTGCTTCTCCATCAGTAAGTCTGGCCTGTTTGATTACTTTTTCGCGCCCAGC
This sequence comes from Gallionella sp., assembly GCA_041629915.1. Classification (GTDB taxonomy): domain Bacteria; phylum Pseudomonadota; class Gammaproteobacteria; order Burkholderiales; family Gallionellaceae; genus Gallionella. Next base: position 2,181 of record JBFKMJ010000210.1, on the reverse strand, counting down.
GCCAGCGCGCGCAGCCTGCCTTGCTCCAGCTCTGTCACGTTCGGTTCGATCAGCCAGCCGTGCAGGTTGTCCATCACCAGATCGGTCAGCGCATGCAGCCAGTCATTGCGGTCATTGAGGCAGGGAATGTAGTGGTATTCGCCGTCACCTGCGTGCTGGAAATCCTCCTTGCCTTCCTGCGCAATTTCTTCCAGCGTCTCCAGGCAATCGGCGACGAAACCGGGACAAACCACGTCCAGGCGTTTAATCTTTTGCTTGCCGAGTTCCTTGAGCGTGTTGCTGGTGTAGGGTTTGAGCCATTCAGCATTGCCGAGACGTGACTGGAAACTGATGGCGTATTGCTCCGGTTTCAGGCCGAGTTCCTGTGCCAGCAGCCGGCCGGTCTTGTGGCATTCGCAGTGGTAGGGATCGCCTTTGTCCAGCGTGTAACGCGGCAGGCCGTGGAAGCTCATCAGCAGCTTTTCAGGGCGGCCGTTCTTCATCCAGTAATCGTTGATATTGCCGGCCAGCGCCTTGATGTAACCGGGGTGGTCGTGGAAATTTTTGATGGTGCGCAGCGCGGGGGCATTGCGCATCTTTTGCAGCTCGCCGAACACGATATCGCATACCGTGGCGGTGGTGCTGGCGGCGTATTGCGGATACATCGGCACAATCAGGATGCGCTGGCAATTTTGTTGCCTGAGCTTGCGCAGCACGCTGGGTATCGAAGGGTTGCCGTAGCGCATCGCGTAGTCCACCATGAATGGCGCCCTGGTGCGTTCGCCCAGATAACCTTGCAGCAGTATGGTCTGTTTCTCGGTATAAACGCGCAGCGGCGAACCTTCTTTCATCCAGACCGAGGCATATTTTGCGGCGGATTTTTTCGGGCGTGTGTTGAGGATGATGCCGTTGAGAATCAGCCACCAGATCGCGCGCGGCATTTCCACCACACGCGGGTCGCCCAGAAATTCTTTCAGATAGCGGCGCACCGCTTTCGGCGTCGGCGCATCCGGTGTGCCGAGGTTGACGAGCAGAATGCCGGTTTTTTCCGGCGTGCCGTGGGTGAAATCAGGTTCGGTTTGGTAGGTCATGGTTATTCTCAATTCTGCGACAATGCGTTGCCCAGCAGGCGCGCAGTGATATCCACAATCGGGATGACGCGCTGGTAGTCCATGCGCCTGGGACCGACCACGGCGAGCGTGCCGACCACCTGGCCGTCGGCGGCGTAGGGCGCGGTGATGACGCTGCATTCCTCCAGCGAGGCGAGGCCGGATTCGGCTCCGACAAAGATATGAATGCCCTGACCTTTGCGGCTGGCATCCAGCAGTTGCAGTAGATCGGTCTTCTGCTCGAACAGGTTGAACAGTTTGCGCAGGCGGTTCATGTCGGCAGAGAGGTCATCCACATGCAGCAGATGATGCTCGCCGCTGATGACGTAATCGCCGGATTGCTTCGCCGAGGCTTCATCGCCCGCCGCCAGCGCCGCCGCCATCAGCGCACTCATGTCCTGATGCAGTTGGCGCAACTCGCCGTGCAGTTTTTCGCGGATCTGTGAAAAGCTGCAGCCGATGTAGTGCTGGTTGAGGAAGTTGCCCGCCTCGGTGAGCTGCGACTGGGTATAGTCCCGTTCCATCATCAGCACGCGATTCTCCACCTCGCCGTCGGGCATGACGATGATGAGCAGCACGCGTTTCTCTTTCAGGCGCAGGAACTCGATCTGGCGCACGGTGATGGCGCTGCGCCTGGGTGTGGCGACCACCCCGGCGAACTGCGTCAGTTCGGACAGAATGTTGGATGCCTGCGTGATAAGGCGTGACGGGTTGTCCGGCTGCAACTGGCTCTGCATCCGCTGCACGCGCGCACTGTCCAGCGGACGGGTCACCAGCATGGTGTCGATGAAAAGGCGATACGCCTGCGCCGTCGGAATGCGGCCGGCAGAAGTGTGCGGACTGCTGACCAGGCCGATATCCTCGAGGTCGGCCATTACGTTGCGGATGGTTGCCGAGCTGATCTCGAGGCCGGAATACTGTTGCAGAGCGCGCGAGCCAACCGGCTGGCCGTCGCCGATGTGGCGTTCCACCAGAGTCTTGAGCAGGATTTGCGCGCGTTCGTTGAGCATGGGTGAATTCTACCATCCGGTCATAGGGTATCCACTCGTAAAAAAAGCGCCCGGGGGCGCCATGTGCGAATTTTTTGCGCTTG
>JBFKMJ010000209.1:0-3539 GCA_041629915.1 Gallionella sp. | reverse complement strand
TCCGGCGTATCCGGCGTATCCGGCGTAATCGCGTATAAACCACTAACGGCCTGCTGGGAAATTTTGCTCACCTTGCTCTACCTGTCACCCTCTCCCCAACCCTCTGGGTGAAACAACTAGCCATTCGACTAGGCTGCAAAAAACCGCAGCCAAGTCGCTGGTTATCCCGCCAAGCGGGCGAGGGAGCCATCGGCCGCCCAGAATAGGCGGGAATTTTCTGACCTTGCCGCTAATTCGGGCGCACAAGTTGTGGCTCATCTTCTTCGCCGCGCGCCCAGAACAGACGATCCGGAATATGCTGCCCCATACCGGGACGGAAAGCCGTATTCAGCGTCTGCCAGGTGTATTCCTGCGCCTCCTTGACCGCCTCCGGCACATCCACATCCTGCGCCAGCAACGCCGCAATCGCCGCCGCCAGGGTGCAGCCGGAACCATGATAGATGCCGGGCAGACGTGCCCAGCTGTCGCTGCGCAATACGCCGCGCTCGCCATAGAGGGTGTTGATGACCTTGGGCGACTGCTCGTGGGTGCCGGTAATCAACACGTACTCGCAACCCATATGCAACAGGCGTTTTGCGCATTCTTCGAGACTGGGATCGTCGTTCTCGTCATCATCATTCATGGCCAGACGCCGCACCTCCATGCTGTTCGGCGTGATGATGGTGCTCTGCGGAATCAGCAGCTCGCACATCGCATCCAGCATGTCGTCATTCACCAGCTCGTCGCCGCGACCGGAAGCCAGCACCGGATCGAGCACCAGTGGTATGTCCGGATAGTCCGCCATCACCTCGGCAATCGCCGCAATATTTTCCACGCTTCCGAGCATGCCAATCTTGAACGCCGCGACCGGCACATCCTCGAGCATCGCACGCGCCTGATCCACCACCCATTCCGGGTCGATCGGCAGTACATCATCCACGCCGCTGGTATCCTGCACGGTAATGGCCGTAACCACCGACAATGGATGACAACCCATGCTGGAAATGGTCAACAGGTCGGCCTGCAAACCCGCCCCCCCACTGGGATCGGTTGCGGAGAAGCTCATTACCAAAGGGAGCGGTTCGGACATGACAGGTACCAGAATAATTCAGGTGTGCATTCTACCATCCAGATGGTTTGCCACGCTGGCAAACTCTGTGACCGACAGATTCTCGGCGCGTAATCGGGCATCGATACCAAGCTGCGCAAAATCCTCTACGTTCAGATAGCCGCGCAAGGTATTGCGCAGGGTTTTGCGGCGCTGACCAAACGCCGCGCCGACGATCTCTGCGAACAGTTTTTCGTTGCGCACCCTGATTTCCCCGGCAGGCAGCGGAATCATGCGCACGATGGCGGAATTCACCTTGGGCGCAGGCCGGAAGGATTGCGGCGGCACATCGAGCAGTTTTTCCATATCAAAGCGGTATTGCAGCATCACCGACAGCCGCCCGTATTCCGGCGTGGAAGGCATCGCGACCATGCGCTCGACCACCTCGTTTTGCAGCATGAAGTGCATATCGCGAATGCGCCCGGCACAGGCAGCGAAGTGGAACAGCAAGGGCGATGAAATATTGTAGGGAAGATTGCCGACGATGCGCAACGGCGCTGGCAGCCGGGCGAAATCGAAGGCCAGCGCGTCTCCCGCATGAATAATCAACTGGCACTGCGGGTCACCCTGCGGGTAGTCATGCTCCAGCCGCGCGATGATGTCGCGGTCGATCTCCACCACATGCAGGTGATGCAACCGCTTCAGCAGCGGGCGCGTCAGCGCGCCCAGGCCGGGGCCAATCTCCACCATGTTGTCATCCGCTTCGGGGCGGATCGCATTGATGATGTCGCCGATGATCTGCTCATCCACGAGAAAATTCTGCCCAAAATGCTTTTTGGCTTTATGACTCATTTACATGATCTCAGGATACGTTTCAGTGCAGGCTCATATGCCGTGCATGTGACGCCGGAACCAAACTTTTTCCTGGCCCTAGGCATGGTGCGCTTGTTCGTTTCGCGCCATTTGCGCCGCAACTCTTATCGCCTCCTGCAGGCTGCCGACCTCGGCCTTCCCGCTTCCCGCCAGCTCCAGCGCCGTACCATGATCCACCGAAGTGCGGATGATTGGCAGGCCGAGAGTGACGTTCACGCCCTGCCCGAAACTGGCATGCTTGAGCACGGGCAAACCCTGATCGTGATACATTGCGAGCACGCAGTCGCATTGCGCCAGCTTGCGCGGCGTAAACAGGGTATCGGCTGGCAGTGGCGCACTGACATCAATGCCTTCGGCACGCAGTCTGTCCAGCACCGGAGTCATGACTTCGACCTCTTCGCGCCCCAGATAGCCACCTTCGCCTGCATGGGGATTCAATCCTGCCACCAGGATGCGCGGCTGCGTGATACCAAAACGGGATTGCAAGTCGCGATGAACAATGCGCAGCACACTTTCCAGCAATACCGCGGTAATCGTGGACGGCACCGCACTCAAGGGAAGATGCGTGGTTGCCAACGCCACGCGCATCCCGCCCCCAACCAGCATCATTACCACCTGTGCAGTATGGGTTTGCTCGGCAAGGAATTCGGTATGCCCGGTAAATGGAATGCCGGCGTCGTTCATGATGCCCTTGTGCACCGGGCAGGTCACCATGCTGGAGAATTCACCCGCCTGGCAGCCCTGCACGGCGCGGCGCAGCACCGCACGCACGTATTCACTATTGGCGGCATCCAGCCTGCCGGCCTGGCACGGTGCGGTGAGCGGAACATGGATTACGGATAGGGAGCAGGAAGCAGGGAGTGGCAAGTTGAAAAGCCCCCGTGAATCTCCACTCACCATCTCATGTACCTTCAGCGCGATGCCGAGTTGTGCAGCGCGCTGTTGCAGCAGGTTCTTGTCGGCAATAACGACAAAGGGAATGTCCGGCGGAGCGGCGGCAAGCTGCACGCATAAATCCGGACCGATGCCTGCCGGTTCACCGGCAGTGATTGCCAACGGTGCTGTGAAGGGCGCTGCGTTCACCACTTATTCCGGTTCCATTTCGAAGGTCAAGCAAGGCGGCGACGAACGAACGACGCGGACAGTGCATTTAGCACGGCTAGGAGTGAGCGAGGAAGCCAACGCAGTTTCACCGATGAAATGGAATTGGAATTATTAGTCTTCTTCGAGACGATACTCAATAAACGCGCGGTCGCGCAACTGACGCAGCCAGTCCTGGTACTGCTCGTCTGACTTGAACGTTCCAATCGCTACGCGCGCCTGCTGGCGCTCCTGTTGCTCGCTGACATCGGCACTGCGCCGTTCGATCACCTGAATCAGGTGCCAGCCGAATTGCGTTTGCACGGTGCCGATCATGCCGGGCTGCAACCTGTTCATCGCCTCCTCGAACTCGACAACGGTCTGTCCGGGAGAAAGCCAGTCGAGATCACCACCCTGTTGCGCGCTTCCGTCCTGGGAATAACGTCTGGCCTGTTCGGCAAAATCTGCGCCGTTCTCAATGCGCCGCTTGATTTCCATCAGACGGTTTTTAGCCTCGCTCTCCGAAAAAATTTCGCTGGTCTTGATCAGGATATGCCGC
>JBFKMJ010000208.1:0-3549 GCA_041629915.1 Gallionella sp. | reverse complement strand
GAAAAGTCTTTACAGATCAAGACGGATACAATTACCGTCGCACAAGTCGGCAAGCGTAAATTTGCCAGAATCACGGTTCAATGAGCTGCACGGGTATGCCATAAAATGACATGAAACCGCTATCCAACCCATATGTTTGAAATCGTTTCGTCCGATACTGAACAGGAAATGGCGGTGCTGTTCGCCGATATAAGCGGCAGCACGCGCCTGTACGAACTGCTTGGCGACACGCGGGCATTTGCCACCATCAATGGCTGTCTCGATCTGCTGCGGGGGGTCACCGTCGCTCATGGTGGCCGTGTGGTGAAGACGATAGGCGATGAAATCATGGCGGTATTGCCCAGTGCGGACGCTGCAGCGCAAGCGGCATGTGAGATGCAGGCCGAGGTGACCGCGCAACCACCGGTGGAGAATACCCGCATAGCGATCCGCATCGGCCTGCATTTCGGATCAGTCATCGAAACCGATGACGACGTATTCGGCGACACGGTCAATATCGCGGCACGCATGGCAAAGATTGCCCAGAACGGGCAGATCATCACTTCGGATGCCACCGTTTCGATACTCCATCCGGTCATACAGGCCAGTACACGCCTGATTGATGCGCTGACCGTAAAGGGCAAGGTTGATGACATTCATGTGTTCGAAATCATCTGGCATGAAAGTGATGAAATGACCATGATCGCGGGGCGTACACAGACGCCATCATCCAGCCATGAGCCCGCCGTCCTTCTGACCTGTCAGGGTCAGAAATTCCTTATCAATACCGAACGCCCCTCGATCACCATCGGCAGGGACGAGCTGGCGGATATCGTGACCCAGGATCCCAGGGCCTCACGCATGCACGCCAGAATCGAACGGCGCCGCGATAAATTCGTCTTTGTGGATCAAAGCTCCAACGGCAGCTATCTCACCATCAGGGGTGAAAAGGAAATCCCGTTGCGGCGCGAGGAATTTGTGCTGCATGGAAACGGGAGTATCAGCCTGGGACATTCCTATGCCAAAGATCCCGGCGAGGCCATCGAGTTTTTCTGCATGTATTGAGTGTGCCGTTGAGTATGGCTTCACAGACTGAAAGATAAGGAATCGTGCCAGACGATTCATCATCAGGATAGCTGATGCGTCAGTGCTTCCTGTCGGCATCCGGCACCGGAGAATTTTTCTCCGGCAGACCTATTCTTCCATGGCTTTTTTCCTGCGTTTAATTCTGGCCTCCAGTTTTTGCCTGGCCTCGGCCTCCAGCTTGCGTTCGACTTCACGCTCGGCCTCGCGCTTTGCCACCAAATCGACAAGCTTTTTCTTTTTTTCAGCCATTACCATGGTCAACGCTTGTGCCCGCTGCGACCGCTCTGCTGCTTCCTTCTGGCGCTGCGCCAGTGCCTGGGCCCTGATTTCAGCGCCTTCGTTTCTGATCTCGGCAATTTGCCGGGCAAGACGCGCTTTATCTTCGACTTCCTTCTGGCGGCACGCCTGCTGCTCAAGCACCTGCCTGTTCCGCCTGGTCTCCTCCCTGACTTGGGCGTCGGGCTTCTCCAGCGCCGCGATGCGCAACTTGGCCGCCTTGACAAATTCGCCGCCTGGATACTTGCTGAGATAGTGTCGGAAGTCAGCCAAATTCCGGCTGCTGGCAATGCTCCGCCAGAATTCAATATCGCTCCGGTTCGACACGGTTCCGGAAGTAGCGTTACCAGACAACACCACAGTCAAATCCGCAAAGCCAAACATCTCATCTGCCGCTATCAGTGGTTTGCCCGGGTCTTCCGGCGCGTAGGCATCCGCCGCCGATTTGAGCGCTTCCATGAATTCAGCCGCCGTCTGATAGCGATCTTCCGATCGCTTGGCCATGGCTTTCTTGATGACTTCATCAAGATTTTTCGACACCGCCGGATTAAGCTGCGAAGGCTGCGCCGCCTCCTGATTCACCGTCTTGTTCATGATGGATATCACACTGCCGGTGAACGGGCGCGTCCCTGTCAGAAACTGGTAGAGAACGACGCCGGCAGAATAAATATCGGTACGGCAATCTGTCGCCAGCCCCAGGAACTGTTCCGGCGACATATAGTTGGGCGTGCCAATCACCATGCCAACCTGGGTAAGGTGGGTTGACTCGATCTTGGCGATACCAAAGTCCGCCACCTTTATCTGGCCGTCTGCGGTGAGCAGAATATTGGCTGGTTTGATGTCACGGTGTACCACGCCGCGACTGTGCGAATAGTCAAGCGCATCGAGCAGCTGCAATACGATGCTGATGCCCTCCCTGATCGTGAAGCGCTGTTCGCGATCGAAGTATTCCTTCAACTCGCTGCCACAGATGAGCTCCATGACGATGAACGCCATTTCCTCATCTTCGCCATACTCAAAAATGGAAACGATTTTCGGGTGTGCAAGCCGCCCGGCCGCCTGAGCCTCACGGCGGAATCGGCTGAACGCTTCCTGCACTTCCGACTTGTCCAGCGAGGACTTCAGGATGGTCTTGATGGCAACAGTCCGCTCGATGAACGGATCGAATGCCTCATAAACAATCCCCATTGCCCCCCGGCCAAGCTCCCGCCAGATTTCGTATTTGCCGAGTCTGGTCAGTTCTGTCATTGCGCCCGACAGCCGAAAACAAAAAGCTCGCCGCTGTTCCGAAGTTTATCCACGGTAATAACCCCGCTTGTCCGGTGACGGGTTAAAACCCCATCCCCGCAATACTGACCATCCTTCCACCCCACACTGCGTCAGGTCCGTCAGACGTATCCACTCCCGCCCGCCCTGGGCTCTCAAATCCTCGTGCCGGCAGTGATATTTCCTGCAAAATTCCCGGATGGAATTTTCGGATGAGCCCATCAACCTGGCAAATTTGCCCTCCCATGCAAGCTGGCTGGTATCGCGGTGGCGCAGTGATGTTGACAGCGGCGCGGTGTGGGCACCCTGTGTCATCCTGCTCGCGCTCAGGGCCCCGGCATCCACCCATCCCTTGCTCAAATAGAAAGGCGGGATGCCATCCCTGGTGTCATAGAAATATGCCCAGTCGGTGTGGTGGTTGAACTCGACCACATGCTGCCTGCTGAATTGCATGATGAATGCATGGATGTCACCATTTTCTTCCTCGGTCAGCCTTACGACCAGATCCCTTGCATCCTGCCTGAACTTGTAAATATCCAGATTGTCGTATGTGAACGCGCACTTGCCCAGCGCGAAATACATACCCTGCAAGTCCCCGCAATACAGCTCCCAGAAATTCAGGCGACGCGAATTTTCTGCCTCATCGGAAAAAATGGAGAAATATCCCTGAAGCAGGTGTCGCTTCAGCCAGTGCCCGACCATCTCCCGCGCTTCACGGCTGCATTGCCATTGATGCGCGTTGGCCGCAAGCCACGGGTTGCCCCACAGCCTGACCGAAAAATCGCGCAGTTCCGGGTTGATGTCCGCCGGCTCGCAGCGCACATATCGGTCCAGCAACAGGGTCAGTGCCGCATCCGCATGCATCGGATGGCTGATGAGCAACAGCAGGAGGCTGTCGATACTCGCGCCAAACGCAGCATCGTCCAGCGCGATAGCCTCTTT
>JBFKMJ010000207.1:0-3550 GCA_041629915.1 Gallionella sp. | reverse complement strand
TCTGCCGCATAAATGGTCAGGCAGCCAAATGCCTCGGCGCCATCGCGAAGCGGCAGGGCAATAGCGGAGGCATTCCCGTGTTTCAAGGCCTGTTCGCGCCATGGTGCGCATGCGGGATCATGGGCAACATCCTGCACTATCTGTGTCGTGTTGCTGCGCACCGCCATGCCGGTTGGCCCGCGTCCATGCGCGCTGTCCGACCAGGTGATTTGCAGGGTATCCGCATAACCCGCCTCCAGGCCGGAATGTGCCATCGGGCGGACAGATTTTTCCGCATCCTGCTGCGCATAGCCCACCCATGCCGCGCTGTAACCGCCGGTTTCCACGATGATCCGGCACATGGACTGCAGCAGCTGGGTTTCATCGGTGGCATGCACCAGTTCATGATTGCCAGCGCCCAGGATTTTGAATGCGCGGTTGGCGTGCAACAGGGCTATTTCAGCCTGCTTGCGCTCGGTGATGTTTTCCATGACATGCATCGAATACAGATGGCTGCCGTCAGCGTTCCGCACCGCGAAGGAACGCGAAAGGAAAGTTTCTCCGCTTTCGATTTGAATTTCTTCTGCTTTTTCGCCGGAATGATGCAACGCCATGCGGCAGTGCGCCATGGGGCCATCCAGTTTGGGGAAGACCTCATAATAAGGCTTGCCGATTACGTCCCTGACCGTCATGCCGGCGCGTTCGGCATAGGCGCGATTGGAGCGCATTACCCGATAGTCACTGTCATGCATGAATATCGGATCGCGCATGGCGTCCAGCGAGGCGCTCAGTTCCTGATGTGCCTGCTCGATTTTTTTGCGCTCCGCTTCGAGGTCTTCGAGCATGAACAGCAGTGCACTGCGGTTTTCTGCGAGCTCGCGCTCGGCAAGCTCCTTTTCGGTTTGTGCATGGTCGAGCTTTGCCTGCAGATCGGCGTTGGCGGCTTGTGCCGCCTCCAGTTCGTGTTGCATTTTTTCCGGCGCGTCGCTCATGGCTGTGTCTTGTCTGGATTTGTGCCGGCAAGCTGGCCGTGCAGTGCGGCGTTTTCTTCCACGAGTGCCTTCATGCGCAGTTCACGCCCGACAGTGAGGCGCTGAAAGCGCTGCAGTTCGTCCAGTTGCTGTTGCAGTTTTTGCTGGGCCTGCGCCCGTTCCACAAAAATTTCACGAATCAGGTAAATTCCAAGCAATGTCAATATTGCAGTGACCAGCGCAAAAACGCTATCCATGTCATGGGACAGGGCTGTGTTCTGGATGATGTCGTGATGTTCCAGTAACTCGATGATCCGGTGCATGCTGGTCAGCACGAAGGCGGCCGAGAAAACCCACCAGGCTGCGACCCTGCCGGTAAGCGGGATGAGACGCAAGGCCCAGACGACCGCGAGCAGTTGCAGCGCAGCGGCCAGGGGGTGGGTAAACAAGTCGATTTGCATGCTCGATAGCCTTTGTTAGTAATGGGCTTAGTGTGGCTTGCCGAAGTCGCTCACTGCGCCAGCCTCCTCCGTCAGCATATTCATAACCTGGTCTGGCGGCATGCGCAGCAGTTCGCCGATTGCCAGGTAATCATCGGGGAGCGCGGCATCGTCCCAGCCGTTGGCGGAATGGCGCGCCAGGTTGACTGCCAGCGTGACGTTGCGCACCCGCGATTGTTTCGCGTTGGCGTCGTTCATCAGTGTCAACAGCAGTTGCGGCAATTCCCATTGCGCCACCAGTTTTTCCTGCAGATCGCTCAGCGTAAATCCCAGCACCTGTTGCTGAACGTCGCGGCTGCGCAGGGAAGGGTCTTTTTGCTGGAGGGCGCAGATCTGCTGCATGGCATCCGGATTCAGGCACCACATGAGGATTTCGGCAATGTCGTGCAGCAGGGCAGCGATGCGCACTTCTTCATAATGCAGGTCGCGCAATTGCACCGCCCAGTCCATGGCGTATCCGGAGGCGCGATACGAGCGATGCACGGCGCGCAGCAAAGGGGAAAGCGCGCTGATATGTGATTTCAGGCATGTTTCCACCAGCGGCTCCGGTGGCACCTTATTGAAGAACGTTTCGATACCCAGCATGAGCAGCACCTGTTCCACCTGGATGACTTCGGTTGTCTGGCTCTTGTGTTTATGTTGCTGCAGGTAGCGCAGCAGTTTGACGGTCATCATCGGATCGCGTGCGATGATTTCCACGATGGCCCGGGTCGTCAGTTTTTGCTCATTGCCGCGCAATGCATTCAGGTCGCGCGCAGTCTGTTTCAGTACGGGCAGGTCCGCGCGCGTCAGCTCCGCTACCCAATATTCCAGTCCCTTCGCTTGTGACATGTCCCCCCCGAGGTTTGTCAGCAAATATGCCGTGCACATCGACAGAATAAGCGATATCGGGAAGGCGGGTGCAAAAAAATTGTACCGGAATCGGCTAAACTTCCTTCGCCGTCGCCAGCTTGCCGACTCTTCCTTCCGCTTCGTGCATGACCACTTCATGGCGCGGTAGCGCCCCGGCTTCCAGCCCTTGCAGGTATTGTTGCAGCGATACCAGTTCGTAGCCCTGTGCCAGCCAGCCTTGCAGCAATTGTTCGAAAACCGGTAGCAGTTTGCCGCCTTCCAGTTCGGCGTGCAGCGTGAAAACATGGCCGGTGGGGGGCGGGTTTTCGGTCAGTTGCAGAATATGCTGCGCGATGTTGTCCGGCGTGATGCCGTCGCGGTTCAGCAATTCATCCAGCGTCGGCAGGGTTGTGGGGAGCTGCGGGCAGGCAATGATCTCGGCCTGCCAGGTGGGAATGAAGGGATGGGTGCCGCGTGTATCCGAGCTGTAGTCGAACCCCATGCGCTGCGTCAGGCGCAAGGCGTGGCGGTTGGTCTGCCAGCCGGCGGCGGCATGCGCATGCGGCGCCTCCCCAAAAATCTCAATGTAGCGATCCACCGCGCGTTGCAGCTCGCGCCGCGTCCACTCGGCATCCTTGTCCGCCACATGATCCTGCCAGCGGATATGGTCGTAGCAGTGGATGCCGACTTCGAAACCCTCATCGCGCACGCCGCGCATGATGTCCGCACATTTCCTGCCGATGTCCGGCCCCGGCAGCAGCGTGCCGTACAGCAGGGTCTTGATGCCGTAGTGCTCCACCACCGAAGTGCGCGACACCTTGCCGATGAAGCCGGGACGGAACACGCGCTTGATTGCGCGCCCGGTGTGGTCCGGACCGAGCGAGAAGAAGAAAGTGGCCTGCGCGTTGTGGCGCTGCAGCGTTTCGACCAGACGCGGCACACCTTCGCGCGTGCCGCGATAGGTGTCTACGTCGATTTTGAGGGCGAGTTGTTTCATTTTAGGATTTGGGATTTGGGATTTGGGATTTAGTCAGGTCTTCCCTAATTCCAAAATCCCAGTTCCTAAATCCTGCCTAATCGACCAAGCCGCGTGCTTCGCCGATCTGGCCGCGATAGGCATCGAAAATGTTGCGCAGCGTGTCGGCCATGTTGATGGTTGGCTTCCAGTCGAGTTCCTCGCAGGTGTTGGTGATTTTCGGCACGCGGTTCTGCACGTCCTGATAGCCCTTGCCGTAATACGCCGCCGAGGTGGTTTCGACGATTTTCACC
>JBFKMJ010000206.1:0-3608 GCA_041629915.1 Gallionella sp. | reverse complement strand
TCCGGCTCGCGATCCGGCTCTCGCACCGGTGTAGCGGGAGCCAGCGGATCCCCTGCCGGCTCGGATGGCGCACTGCTTACCTCCTCGGATATTGGTATGTCCTCTAGGGGCGTCTCCGGCGTTTCAACCGGCTGCACAGGCTGCGGCTCAACAGGCTTGGGCTCTTCCACCGGCTCCGGTTTGGGCTCTGGCGGCTTGGGCTTCGGCGGCTCCGGCGGCTTGGGCTTGGGCTTCGGCGGCTCCGGCGGCTTCGGCTTGGGTTTTGGTGGCTCCGGTGGCTTCACTTCAGGCGGCGCGGGTTTAGGTGGCGGAGGCAACCTGACACTGACCGTCAACTCATGGCGTACCGGCTTGGTAACACTCGGCAGCATTAACCATGACCACGCCAGCAAGGCGTGCGCGGAAACAACCAATGCCACTACCAGCAAGCGGTTGCGCAATGGCAAATCAACAGTATCCTGAATGGCCGACATCGCTAGTCCTGGAAACAGGTATTTGCATGCTTCTGCGAATAAACCCGAATTGAGTGGCTGGCTGAAAATTTCATATTTTTATTTTGTGCCGAATTGCATGAGTGGAACGTATCCATCCGCATTCGCAACCCCGCCAACTGCCTTCCCGAGACTATCGGAAACCGTATTGCTGCTTGATCCACTGCTCAACATCTTTCTGCTCAAGTTTGCCGCTGAAGGCGTTTGTTTTGCCATCCGCGCCGAAAAAATAGGTACGCGGCAATTCACCATACCACCTCTTGTCAACCTCAAACCGCAAGCGGTCGGTGTTGCTGTCCGCAAACAACCAGGTTTCTGATTTGCCCAGTGAAAAAGATTCAAGGGCAGCGGAAACAGCATCCACTTCCTCGGGGGCGTCCGTGGAAATCACCACCAGGTCGAGCTGCGGATATTTCCTGATCAGCTCGCTGAACATGGATAATTCAACCTTGCAATAGCCGCAACTGAGCGACCAGAAGTTAATGATAAAGGGTTTTCCCTGCCGGGCAGAAGCAATCTGCTGATAGCTGCCACGAACAAACGGCTTTATTTCCTGCGCAGCCTGTGTTGACACCGGAGCAAGGGATAATAAAGTCAAACACAGCCCCGCCAGGAAGCCGAACCGCTTCATTTATTATTTCCGCCTATTTCAATCAGGCGATAGCCTTCATTCTTCGTGTTCCAGGACAGGTAAACCCGATTGTTTGCAGTAATAAGCAACGGACTGTCGGATGTATCAACAGTGTTCGCCAGTTCTTCCGGCACAGACCAGGACTTTCCGCCGTCGCCGGAGTGCATCACAAAAATACCGCTGCTTTCCCCGTCAAACTCTTTCCAGGCAAGATAGACTCGGCTACCCAGGCTGAGCACATAAGGATGCGCCGGCTGCGCTTCGTGGTTGCCGAAATTCAGCGGTGCAGAAAAAGTCTTGCCCTGGTCGGCTGTACGCGCATAGAACAGGCCATGCCGCTCGGGCGCGTTACTGAACCAGGTCGCGTGATAGACGCCGTCCGAAGCAATGGAAAGGGACGGCCCGTGATGCGGGCAGGCGGCAATATTCCAGTTTTCATGACTGAGGCGCACCGGTGCCATCTTGCCGTCCAGCTTGACCAGTGCATGATCGCGTATATTGGTGTCGTAGACATGGCGCCATACAGCAACAGGATATCCGTCGGTGTCCATTGCCATTGCCACGCGGCAGCATTCGCAGGCATGGTCGGCCGCCTTGATATTTGGTTGGAAATGCCCGCCTGCATTATCGGAGACGGCGTAATACAGGCCCAGGCCCGCATATTTTTCACCCTTTTTCGCAGCAACACTCAAATCGCGTTTATCCAGCCAGGCAATATAAACCTGCCCGCGATCGTTCACGCCCATCGCATCGAAGCGATGACTGATGATTTCCAGATTGTCATTGACCGTGACCGGCTGGGAAAACGTTTTTCCACCATCCAGGGAACGGCTGAAACGAATATGCCCGGTCATGGGTTTCGCCAGCCCCTGCGTATAGGACACGTAGATCACCCCATTGCGCACGATAATCTTGGGACGGTTCTCGCCATCGCCCAGAATATGCTCTGGTTCTGCGTTGACCTTGACCGGCGCGCTCCGGTTAACCCCATGATCATCGGAGTAACTGACATAAACATGCTGCCCGCGGATGGCCGCCAGCCACAGACGCCCGTTCTCGTCAAAATCAGCGGTAACGGCAAAAGACGGCTTGGAAAGTGCGGCCTTCCAGATTTTTTCCCTGTCCACAGCAGCCGGCTTGCCATGATGGGCGTGGTCTGCAGCCGTCACCGGGCCAACGACCAGGGTGGCGGCAAGAAACAGCATGATGGTTAATTTATTCATATTTGCATCTTACCGCAGGCTCATGGGCAGCGGCCGAAAGGCCGCCGCTCAGGCAGAAATTTATTGGAAAACAACCTACTCATTTCGCGTACGGTTTACAGGCTGCCCTTTATCTGGGCAATCCACGTACGCTGCGTGTACGGGTGCGCGGCATAATATTTCTCGTTGTTCAGGTTATCCACGCCGACGGACATCGAGAGTTGCTTGTCGATACGATAGTTGAACTTGACGTCCATGACGAAGAACCGGCTCACGCCGCCATATACATCGGGATTGATGTCGGTATTGTCCAGCAGATTGAACTGCCTTCCGCTATAACGCCCGGCAAGCGTAAAGTCCATCGCCTCGCTGGCATGCCAGGTTGCAGCCAGCGTCGCGCGCCAATCCGGAATGCGTATCATCTTTTTGCCCACGCTGGCAGGATTCTTGGCATTTGCAAGAATCTCGGAATCAGCGAAGGTCAGACTGCCGGTCAGGTCCAGTCCCTTCATGAATGCATTGCGCCGCTGCAGGCTCGTTTCTACGCCGTGAATGCGAACCTTGTCGACGTTCTGGATGTTGGTCACCGTCGGGGTCACGGTCGTGTTGGTCTGGCGCGTCAGATAATCGCTCACGTCGTCCTGGAAAAACGAGATACGCAAATTGCCGGCGCCGTCGAGATCACGCTCGGCGGCCAGTTCGCCCGCCAGAATTTTCTCCGGCTTGAGGTTGGGATCGTTGTTGGTGATGCTTGTGCCCGTGATTACGCCCTGGAACAGTTCGGTGACCGTGGGAAAGCGCGCGGCACGCGAAAGGGAGCCGCGCAGCAGCCATTCGTCCGTCGCCACCCAGGAAAGGGAAAGTTTTGGCGAAGCAAAGTTCTCCTTGCGCTCCGGATAGGCCAGAGTCGTTACCGTTTTTGTCTCGGTGCCGCTGAAAGCACGCCATTGTTCGTAGCGCAGCCCCAGGGTCAACTTCATGTCCTGCCCCATCTGGATCGCGTCCTGAACGTATAAGGCTTGCGTTTCCGTGTTGCCGGTATTGCCCGCGCTGATGGTGGTTGCGTTCCCTGTCAGCCAGTTCGTGTTCGTGTAGGTTCGGTCATTGAGGTTGTGCTGGTCGTAGTGGTAGCCGAAGGCAACGTCATGCCCGCGCGTGCCGTGGTCCGGACGCCAATCTGCGCGTACATCCGCCGTATGCCAGCCAGTCCCGTCCTGAAGCTGAACCTGTCCCGCGCCGCCAACCGCTGCAGCCGGTAGCGCAACGGTAGGTTTGCGGGTAGTG
>JBFKMJ010000205.1:0-3629 GCA_041629915.1 Gallionella sp. | reverse complement strand
CACCGGATATCCTGTCTTCTTCCCCCAGTTGTTCCGATAGCTGCTCAAGCGCCTGCGTGATCGATTCATCGCTGGCCAGGTCGAGTTCCATCGCCAGCCCGCCGCATTCGCGTGCAAGCGATTCGGCCTGCTCACGGTTTTTTCGGTAACACACAATGGGGGCAAGGCCGCTTGCGGGCAGCAGGCGGCACAAGGCGGACCCGATCCCGCCCGTTCCTCCGGTCACCACGACATGAGGCAGGCTGCTCATGCGCGCCACACCGCATCTGCCGTGCCACGGCAGAGCGTCTTGCCTGCACGGGTGATACGGCATTTGAAGCCCAGCGCATGCGCAGCGTCGGATTTGGTGACGAGTTCCGCGTCAAAGCGCAGGTTTTCATCCGCGAATGCCGGGTTGATGAAATCCATGGTAATGCCGGTCAGAATGGCATGATTGTCCGGCAGTTCCTGCCCTATCAGGCGCGAAAGCTGGCTGGCAAGCAGCAGACCATAAATGAGCGGCGCGTCAAAGCCTTTGGTTCTGGCAAAAACCGGATCGGTATGAATGGGATTGTGGTCGCCGCTCAGTTGTTCGAAGGTATGCATGTTTTCGCTTGAGAAGCGAAAATCCCAGCCGCACCGCATGCCGTCATGGTAAGCGTCCCAACCAGACAAGGGTTCGGCCATCAGTCTGTTTTTTTGATGATGAGGGTCACCAGATCCCCGACGTTTTCCAGCGAGGATACCTCCTCGGCCGTAAAGCGCATCTTGAATGCTTTTTCAATCGAAACAACAAGGTGTATGTGGGCCAGACTGTCCCAGCCATCCACATCATCAGCCTTGGTGGCAGGAGTGATGACCAAATCATCGTCGTCCAGCACATCGCGGAAGATCGGGGTCAACCGCTCGATTATTTCTGAAGAATTCTGATCCTGTTTAAGCATGGTTTTATTAAATCCTAATCTTGCTGTGTTGAAAATGAAATTCTGGACCGATCTGGTTGCAGTGCGGGAAGTGGCCTGTCATGTTGGCAAGTGCCGCGCCTGGGCGATGGCGCACCGGTCAGGGTTGCTTCCGTTATTGGCCGCAGACAAGAAATCAACATTATCAAAGCCCGGATGTTATCGCACTGCGTAACGGATATACAAGAATTGCCATTTATCCGCGTATTAATGCATTGCCAGGCACCGGATATGAGCGGGTGGCAGACAGAAAAACCGGGGGGCATGCCTGGATGAGCTGATCATTTCAGAACTGGAAATACAGGAAGACCGACTGCTTGTTCAGGTTGATGATGGCGATGAAGCCCAGCAACCAGACCAGCACGGCGGCCTTGAGGGTGGGGCGCCAGGCCAGCCGGGTGGCGGCCATGGCTGGAGCGCCGAGTGCCGGCTTATAGTGCTGCATGATCTGCTGCGTGTTGGGTGCGAGCAATACGATCAGCATCAGTATCCATATCCAGTTGATCGCGCCGCCGCCGATCAGGCCGTTGGAGGCGCCGAAAACGACACCGTGTGCATCCAGCCACTGTCCGAACGTCCCCCACTTTACCAGCCATGCATCCGGCATCACGAAGCCGTTCATGCCCAGCGCTCCCTTGTAGATCGCGGAGGCAGTTGCGAGATTGTCCGCACGGAATATAACGAAAGTCAGCGTCACGGAAAGAAAGGTTGCGGTCCAGCCGAGCGTACGCGCGATAAAGCCGGGCGAAATTTTCTTGTTGTGCGGCCAGAAGCCGCGTTTGCGCCAGAGATGGTTGATGACGAGCAGTACGCCGTGCATGCCGCCAAAGAGGACAAAATTCCAGCTCGCGCCGTGCCAGAGTCCGATAATAAGGAAGATGGTGATTGTCGGAATGACAAGGCTGTACATCGTTTCCACTAACGCATGCTTGCCGAAACCCATGCGCGTGCCGGCCAGCGTAATAGGCGTATATAAATATTCACGGATATATTTGGTAAGCGAGATGTGCCATCGCTGCCAGAAATCGATGATGTTCACCGCCTTGTAGGGTGAATGGAAGTTGAGCGGCAGGATGACGCCAAACATGCGCGATAAACCGATGGCCATGTCGGAGTAGCCGGAAAAGTCGAAGTACAGTTGTAGCGTATAGCACAGGGCGCCACCCCATGCCTCGATGAAGGTGAGTTGCACACCTGCTCCCGGTGCATTGAATACAGGTCCGACATATTCGGCGATACCGTCGGCGATGATGACCTTCTTGAACAGTCCGATGAAAAAGATGGCGAGACCTACCGACATGTTCTCGTAGCTGAAGCGATAAGTTGACGCATGCGCGAACTGCGGCATCATTTCCCGGTGGTGCAGCACCGGGCCTGCGATGAGGTGCGGGAAGTAGGTGACGAACAGCGTGTAGTGGATGAGGCTATATTCCTTGACCTTGCCTTGATAGGTGTCCACCAGGAAAGATATCTGGGTAAAAGTAAAGAATGAGATGCCCAGCGGCAGGATGATTTCAACCAGTGTCAGGTGCGTTTCGGCAATGGCATTGATATTGTCCAGAAAGAAGTTGGTGTATTTGTAATAGCCCAGCAGCAGCAGGTTGGAGGTAATGGCGGCAATCAGCAGGTGTTTTTTTCGCCTGTTGTCGCGATGCACGCCCGCTTTGGCGATCCACATGCCGAAAACGTAGTTGCCCATGATGGATCCGAGCAGCAGCCCGACATAGGCCGGGTTCCAGTAACCATAGAAGATCAGAGAGGCCAGTGACAGCCAGGCGGCGGCAAAGGCATGGCTGATGCGCGCCAGCCAGAAGAAGCCCAGCAGCGCAATGGGCAGGTACAGGAAGATGAAGCCGTAGGAATTGAATAGCATCAGGCAGTGAAGAATTGCCGGATCGCCGCGCTGATGCGCGCGATATCCTCATCATCCATTTCGTAATGCAGCGGCAGGCGCAGCAGGCGATTACTCAGATCATCCGTCACGGTCATCTTGCCGCTTGCGCGTCCGTATTTGCGTCCTGCGGGCGAGGAATGCAGCGGCACATAATGAAAGACCGGATGGACGCCCTGTGCCTTGAGGTGCGCGATCAGCGCGTTGCGCGTGGCGAGGCTGTCGAGCAGGATGTAGAACATGTGGCCGTTGCTGTCCGCATCGAAGCGCGGCAGGCGCAACCTGCCGGTCTGTTCGAGCGGGGCAAGCTGTTCGGCATAGGCGGAGCAGATGTGGCAGCGCTGCCTGGTGATCTCGCCAGCGCACTCCAGTTGCGCGTAGAGGAAGGCGCTGACCAGTTCGCTCGGCAGGTAGGAGGAGCCGATATCCACCCAGGTGTACTTGTCCACTTCGCCGCGGAAGAACTGGCTGCGGTTGGTACCCTTTTCGCGGATGATTTCGGCGCGCGCGATAAAGCGCGCATCGTTTACCAGCAGCGCCCCGCCCTCGCCGCTGATGATGTTTTTGGTTTCGTGAAAGCTCAGGCAGCCAAAGTGCCCGATGGTGCCGAGCGCCTTGCCTTTCCATGTGGACAGCAGGGCCTGCGCGGCATCCTCCACTACCAGTAGATTGTGGCGCTGCGCGATGTCCATGATCGCATCCATTTCGCACGGTACACCGGCGTAATGCACCGGCACGATACATCGGGTTTTCGGGGTGATCGCGGCCTCGATCAGATTTTCATCCAGGTTCAGTGT
>JBFKMJ010000204.1:0-3636 GCA_041629915.1 Gallionella sp. | reverse complement strand
TCTGGCGCATGACCGCATCGTGCTGTCCTGCAAGGTCAGCGAGGTGCAGGATCTGATCGCGGTATACCGCGCGTTGACGCAGCAATGTGACTACGCGCTGCATCTCGGCCTGACCGAGGCGGGCATGGGTTCCAAGGGCATTGTCGCTTCGACGGCCGCACTTGCGGTGCTGTTGCAGGAGGGTATTGGGGACACGATACGCATTTCCCTGACACCCGAGCCGGGCGGCTCGCGCACCCAGGAGGTGGTGGTGGCGCAGGAGATTCTGCAGACCATGGGCTTGCGCGCGTTCGCGCCGATGGTGGTGGCCTGTCCGGGTTGCGGACGTACCACCAGTACAGTGTTCCAGGAGCTGGCGCAGGGTATTCAGGCGCACCTGCGCGAACAGATGCCGCTGTGGCGCGCGCAGTACGACGGCGCTGAGAATATGACTGTCGCGGTGATGGGTTGCATCGTCAATGGCCCGGGGGAAAGCAGGATGGCGAACATCGGCATCAGCCTGCCGGGTACCGGCGAGAGCCCATCCGCGCCGGTCTATATTGACGGCGAAAAGGTGAAGACGCTGCGCGGCGACAACATCGCGGCGGAGTTCACGCGCATGGTGGATGAGTATGTGGAGCGGAAATATGTGAGTCGAAAGTAGGAAGTAGGAAGTAGGAAGTAGAAAAACCACTTCCCACTGAGGCACGCAGTGCCGCTCCACTTCCCACTCACCAGGATTATTTTATGAGTAACGAAACATTGCAAGCCGTAAAAGGCATGAACGATATCCTGCCGGGCGAAACGGAGCTGTGGCTATGGTTCGAGGCAGAGGTGCGCGACTGGCTGCATGGCTACGGTTACCGCAACATCCGCATGCCGCTGGTCGAGCCGACCGCGCTGTTCAAGCGCGCCATCGGCGAAGTCACCGACATCGTCGAGAAGGAAATGTACAGTTTCGAGGACGCGCTGAACGGCGATCAGTTGACGCTGCGCCCGGAAGCGACGGCTTCCTGCGTGCGCGCCGTACTGCAGCATAATTTGCTGTATAACGCGCCCCAGCGTTTGTATTACAGCGGGCCGATGTTCCGCCATGAGCGCCCGCAGAAGGGGCGCTACCGGCAGTTTCACCAGGTTGGCGTGGAGGCGCTGGGCTTTGCCGGGCCGGATATCGATGCCGAGCAGATTCTGATGTGCGCGCGGTTGTGGCGCAGGCTCGGGTTGCGCGACGTCGCGCTGCAACTGAACACGCTGGGCGATGCTGCTTCGCGGCATCGTCACCGCGTGAAACTGATTACCTGGTTCGAGCAGCACCGGGACAGTCTGGATGCGGATGCCACGCGCCGCTTGTATACCAACCCGTTGCGTATTCTGGACAGCAAGAATCCTGCGATGCAGGAATTGATTGCCGCTGCACCGAAACTGGCGGATGAGCTGGATGATGAGGCGCTCCGGCATTTCGATGAGGTGCAGGCGATACTGCGCCGCCACGACCTGGCGTTCGAAATCAATCCGCGCCTGGTGCGCGGGCTGGACTACTACAACCGCACCGTGTTCGAATGGGTGACCACGCGTCTCGGCGCGCAGGGCACGGTCTGTGCCGGCGGGCGCTATGACGGGCTGGTCGAGCAGATCGGCGGCAAGCCAGCACCGGCGACCGGTTTTGCAATGGGCGTGGAACGGCTGCTGGCGTTGTTACAGGAAGACGGCATGGCGCTGCCCAAAGCGGAAGTGGATGTGTATGTGGTGCATCAGGGTGAACTGGCCGGCCGGTTGGCCAGCCGGGTCGCCGAGCAGTTGCGCGACGGCCGGTTGCGCGTGCTGCTGCATTGCGGCGGCGGCAGTTTCAAGTCGCAGATGAAGAAGGCCGATGCCTGTGGCGCGGTTGTGGCGGTGGTGATTGGCGACGACGAGGCGCAGGCCGGCGAGGTCAGCGTGAAGCCGATGCAGGGCGGCGAACAGCTGCGGGTGAATTTGCAGAATCTCGTTGCAACAATAAATCAAATTATGAAACAGGAGTGATCATGGCGGCATTGGACTTGCAGGAACAGGAACAGATTGATGCGCTCAAGGCGTGGTGGAAGGAAAATAGCAACCAGCTGATCGGTGCGTTGCTGGTTATTGCCGTCGCAATGGGCGGCTGGCGCGGCTGGCAGACCTACCAGCATCAGCAGTCCAGCGAGGCTGCGACCCTGTATGCGGGATTCAACCGGCAACTGGAAGGCGGCAAGGTCAAGCAGATCAACGATGCCGCGGCGGCGGTGATGGAAAATCATGCTGCCAGCGGTTATGCACCGCGTGCCGCGCTGCTGGCGGCGCAGGTGAATGAGCAGAGCGATGAGCTGGCGCGCGCCAAGACCCAATTGCACTGGGTCATCGATCATGCGGAAGAAGCCGGTCTGAAGGAAATTGCACGCCTGCGTCTGGCTGCGGTGTTGCTGGACGAGAAGAAATATGACGATGCGCTGGCGTTGCTGGAAGCCAAACATCCTGCCTCATTCGATGGGCTGTATGCCGACCTGAGAGGCGATGTGTTGAGCGCGCAAGGCAAGCATGAGGAAGCCCGATTCGCATACAAGCTGGCTTATGAGAAGGCCGGCAGCCAGGGGGCGTATCGCAGCATGATCGAGATGAAGATGGATGCGCTTGGGGAAGCAAAGTGAGACTGGTCCATTTCTCTGTATTGGTGACCTTGTTTGCGCTGGGCGGCTGCTCTTCCGTGGACACGGTGAAAGGCTGGTTCGGCAGCAAGAAGGGTGACCTGGAGCCTGCCCAGCTGGTGGAGTTCGGCGAGACCGCTAAATTTGAAGTGCGCTGGCATATCGATCTGGGCGATCCCGGCGCAAATCTGCTGCAACCAGCGCTGACCGAAAATGCAATTTACGGTGCATCCGGACAGGGCGCGCTGATGCGGGTGGATCGTGTCACCGGCAAGCGGAAATGGCGTGTAGAGAGTGGCATCGCAGTCAGCGGCGGCGTGGGGAGCGGCGCGGGACTGGTGCTCATCGGCAGCGACAAGGGTGATGTGCTGGCTTACGGCGAAGACGGCAAGTTGCGCTGGAAGAGCAAGGTGTCCAGCGAGGTGTTGAGCGCACCGCAAGCGGCGGAAGGTGTGGTGATTGTGCGCAGCGGCGACGGACGGGTTGCCGGCCTGGATGCAACTGATGGCAAGCGTCTCTGGGTGTATGAACGCAGTACCCCGTCGCTGGTCGTGCGCAGCCATGCCGGGGTGACGCTGCAGCGCGGCGTGGCTTTCGCCGGTTTTGCCGGCGGCAGGCTGGCAGCCATAAAGATAGCGGACGGTTCGGTGTTGTGGGAGGTTTCGGTATCCCAGCCGCGCGGCAGCACCGAGCTGGAACGAATCAGCGACATTACCAGCAATCCGGTGGTGGATGACGCACAGGTTTGCGCCATTGCTTTCCAGGGGCGTGTTGCCTGCTTTGATGTGGCACAGGGCAGCCCGCTGTGGAATCGCGATATTGGCAGCGACAAGGGCATGATGTTGCTGCGCACATATCTTTATCTGAGCGATGCGCGTGGATCGGTCATGGTGCTGGACAAGACCAGCGGCAGCACGCTGTGGAAGAACGAACAGTTGTTCATGCGTGACACGGCCACCCCCTATGTTGCTGGCGATTTCGTGGTGGTGGGTGATTA
>JBFKMJ010000203.1:0-3644 GCA_041629915.1 Gallionella sp. | reverse complement strand
CATGCCGTCGCCGACATGCTTGCCGTAAGTGCCGTGATACTTTCTGAAGATCGGCCCCATCGCTGCCCAGATGTCATTGATCAGCGCGAAGTATTCATCCGGCGGCAGCTCCGAACAGATGCGCACCGAGCCTTGCAGGTCGGCCACCAGCACCGCCAGGTCGGTCAGCACCGGCATGCGCCGTTGCAGCAGACCCCGGATCACCTCGTCTCGGCGGGAGAGGAATTCGAGCATCGCGTCCCCCTCGTGTTCTTCCGGAGTCAGCACGAAAAAGATGCCCTCGCGGAACAGCGAGACATAGGCGCGGCTGACGCCATTCTTCATGTTGACCAGGCAGTCCGAGACAGGCCGGGGTTGCTCAGCGGCTGCGGCGGCATAGGTGTCCTGCAACCAGGTGAAGGCGTCGGTGTTGATGCCATGACAGCCGTCGGCGAAGCGTTCAGGACTGAGACGACCTTTGGCGAGGCTGACATGGAGGCGCAGCAGGTCGGCTGTATCAGGCATCACACCGCTGGCGGCGAGCAGGCGGAAAAGGTTGCGACCATCGCTGGTCGGTGGCAGTTTTTTGAGGCCGTTGAATATCTGGTCGCGGGCGGCTTCGTTGTACCAGACCAGCTCGAAGCTGTGATTCACCATATAGGCGGGGAATTCGATTTCCTCGATGGTGACGCGCAGACCGGAAGATGCGCCAACCTCGTTGGCCGGAACCGATTGCAGCCTGGCTGCGGCGGGTGGCAGGGGAGGCGGGGTGGAGGAGGGTGGCGCCTGCGTGTCATCAGATTGAGGTGACGTGCCCAGACGTGCGGCGATCTTTGCCATACTGTAACCCTCCCGTTTCAGTCGTTGAATTTCGCGGATACGCTCGATACTATGCTCAGGAAAAAAGCCGAGTTGACGCGGCCCTTCGGCGCCACCGCCCGGATTTGTTACCACTGGTTTGGACAGTAAGCCAAGGCTGATGTAGTTGTTTAACGTAGCCCTGGAAATGTTCGTGGCGTCAATGAGTTCTTTGCTTGACAACATGATGGCTTTGCCTGGTTGCAGTTCCTGTTATGGGTGCCGGGTTGCGAACATTAGACAGTTCAAATTGGACTGTCAAGTTCTTTTTTAGACAGTCTAAGTCTGAGGGAGGCCGCGGTTTCCTGCTGATATGCTGCGACAGGTTGCGGCCGTTCATTTTTTTAGGCATCATTGCCGCGTCAGGCGCACCGGACTCATTAATCTGTTGCCGGAGAAGTCCCGGTGGTTGCAGGTTTGAATCTCTTTGCCCCGGTCATGTAATTTCCAATTTATTCAACAACCCTTAAAGACTGATTTCTGCCCGCCGATGCGTATCCTGATCAGCAATGACGACGGCTATTTTGCGCCCGGCCTGGCCTGCCTTGCCGAGCATCTCGCGCGAATCGCCGATATCACCGTGGTTGCACCCGAACGGGATCGTTCGGGTGCCTCCAATTCCCTGACACTGGATCGCCCGCTCAAGCTGAGCCGTGCCGCGAATGGTTTTTACCATGTCAACGGCACGCCCACCGACTGCGTGCATCTCGCCGTTACCGGGATGCTGGATCATCAGCCGGACATGGTCGTGTCCGGCATCAATGCCGGCGCCAACATGGGCGACGACACCATTTATTCGGGCACGGTGGCGGCGGCGACCGAAGGGTTTCTGCTCGGCATCCCTGCCATCGCGGTCTCGCTGGTCGGCAGGGAATTTGGCCATTATGAGACGGCCGCCAGGGTTGCGGCCGAACTGGTGCAGCGCTTTGCCGGACGGACGCACAGCCATCCCTGGCTGCTCAACGTGAATGTGCCGGATGTGGCACACGATCAACTGCAGGGCATCGAGGTCACCCGTCTCGGTAAACGCCACAAGGCCGAGCCGGTGCTGAAAGCCAGCAACCCGAGCGGTGAAACCGTGTACTGGGTCGGGGCGGCGGGCAAGGCACAGGATGGCGGAGAGGGGACAGATTTTCATGCACTGGCGCAACAGCGCGTCTCACTCACCCCGTTGCAGATCGATCTCACCCAATACCAGCAGATCGATGCCGTGCGCGGCTGGCTTGGTTGATGAACACCCGTCTTAACGGCATCGGCATGACATCGCAGCGCACCCGTTTGCGCATGATCGAGCGTCTGCGCGAGCAGGGTATCGAGGACGAGGCGGTGCTGGCGGCGATGTTTGAAGTGCCGCGCCACCTGTTTGTCGACGAGGCGCTGGCAAGCCGTGCCTATGATGATGTGTCGCTGCCGATCAACTTCAACCAGACCATTTCCCGCCCCTATATCGTGGCGCGCATGATCGAGGTGTTGCGCGCCGGGCGGCCGCTTGGGCGCGTGCTGGAGATCGGCACCGGCTGCGGCTATCAGGCGGCGGTGCTGGCGCAGGTGGCCAAGGAAGTCTATACCGTGGAGCGCATCCAGCCTCTGTACGAACGCGCCAGACGACTGTTGCGCGACATGAAACTGCGCAACGTCAGCGCGCGCCATGCGGACGGCGGCATCGGGTTGCCGGAGCTCGCGCCGTTTGACGGCATCATCATGGCCGCTGCCGCCCCCACGCTGCCGGCAGCGCTGCGCGAGCAGCTGGCGGTCGGTGGTAGAATGGCGCTGCCGGTGGGCAGACAGGAACAGTGGCTGCACCTGGTCGAACGCGAGGCCGGCGGATACCGCGAGGCCCGGCTGGAATCGGTGAAATTTGTACCGCTATTGACAGGGAAAGCATGAAATCAGGACAGTTTTACGCAGCAGGGATGCTGGCCGTCGTATTGGCCGGCTGCGCTTCGAGCGGGCAACGCGCGCCGGTGATCGAGCGCAGCGAAGCGTCCAGAAAGAGTGTTGTCACGGCTGACGACACCCGCAAGAAAATTGCGCGTGAAAAAGACTGGCGCCCGGAGGTGCATGTCGTGCAGAAGGGCGATACGCTCTACAGCATTGCCTTCAACTACGGCTTCGACTATCACGAACTGGCTGATCTGAACGGCATCCGGGATCCCGCCATGATTCAGATCGGACAGCAGATCCGCCTGTTTCCGGGCAGCGCAAGGCCCATCATTCCTCCCGCTGTTGTTGAAACCGGACCGATCGTGCCGGCGGTCAGGGAGCAGCCCAGGCTCGCCAAATACGAATACGGCGATGCGGCCATGGCGCAGATTGAAAAAATACAGCAGCAGGCGCAGCCAGGAGCCAGCGTGACAGAGCGCAAACCGGCACCCAAACCCGAACCCAAACCCGAACCCGCAACGGACAAAGCCGCCGATAGCGGCGACGATGAGGCGCTGGAATGGAGCCTGCCGGCACAGGGCAAGCTGGTCGCCGGGTTTTCCGAATCGGCCAACCGCAAGGGCATCGACATTGCCGGCAAGCTCGGCCAGCCGATTTTCGCCAGCGCGCCCGGCAAGGTCGTGTACAGCGGCAGCGGGCTGCGCGGCTATGGCAAGCTGGTCATCATCAAACATAACAAGACCTATCTGAGCGCCTATGCGCACAACAACCAGGTGCTGGTAAAAGAAGGGCAGACCGTCACGCGCGGGCAGAAGATTGCCGAGATGGGCAACACCGATACTGATCAGGTCAAGCTGCATTTCGAGGTGCGGCGTTTCGGCAAGCCGGTGGATCCGACCAAGTATCTGCCTCTTGATAATTCT
>JBFKMJ010000202.1:0-3666 GCA_041629915.1 Gallionella sp. | reverse complement strand
CGGCCTCGCCTCGAACGGCGCGCATTCCAACGGCTATTCGCTGGTGCGCAAGATCATCGAGCGCAACCAGCCCGACCTGAATGCAAAATTCGACGGGGAACGCACGCTGGCCGACTGCATCATGGCGCCAACGCGCATCTATGTGAAACCGCTGCTGGCGCTGATGCAATCCCTCACCGTGAAGGGCATGGCACATATCACTGGCGGCGGCCTGCTGGAAAACGTGCCACGCGTGCTACCGGACAAGGTCGTCGCACAACTGGACGGCAAGGCGTGGCATACCCCAAAACTGTTCGACTGGCTACGCGAGATGGGTAACGTCGCGCAGCAGGAAATGTACCGCACCTTCAATTGCGGCATTGGCATGGTGGTGATCGTGGACAAAGGCGATGCGGACGCCGCACTGGCACAGCTCAACGCCGCCGGCGAAACGGCCACTGTCATTGGCACGATACGCGCGCGCGTAGAAGCCGAGGCGCAAACGGTTGTCGTGAGTGGAGAGTAGGAAGCAGGGAGAAAAAAACCACTCACCGCTTCATTTACATGAAAAATATCGTCATCCTCATTTCCGGTCGTGGCAGCAACCTCCAGGCCTTGCTGGAAGCAAGGCTGCCATGCAACATCGTGGCCGTCATCAGCAACCGCGCGAATGCCGGCGGACTGAAGATCGCGCAGGATCATGGCATTCCAACCGCCGTCATCGAGCACCGTGACTATGCGGATCGCGACAGTTTCGACACCGCACTGGCCGGACTTATCGATACCTTCCATCCCGACTTTGTCGCGCTGGCCGGCTTCATGCGCATCCTCACAGCAGGTTTTGTGGCACGCTATCACGGCAGGCTGATCAATATTCATCCCTCGTTATTGCCCGCCTATGGCGGCCTCAACACCCATGCACGCGCATTGCAGGACGGCGTAAAAATCCATGGCTGCACGGTGCATTTCGTTACTCCCGATCTCGATCACGGCCCGATCATCATCCAGGCCGCCGTGCCGGTACTGCAAGACGACACCGAACAAACGCTGGCCACACGGGTATTGCACGAGGAGCATCGCATCTACGCGCAGGCCATGCGCTGGCTGTGCGACGGCCAGATTGAACTGTGCGACGATGGGCGAGTCAGATTGCGGCAGCGCAAGCAATCCGGTTTTGCGCTGATTTCACCCGGGCTGGAATGACATGACAGAAAACAGAGCGCAGAGAACCGAGGTGTTGTCGCGGCTATGCCGCCTCTTTGCGCTGCCTTCCATCTTCTGCCTTCTGTTCTCTGTTTCTGCCCATGCCGCCCCGCCGAACAGCGTCGAGGCTGTTTATGACGTTTCCAAAAACGGCATGCGGGTCGAAATCAGGGAGACCTTTTTACGCGACCAGAATCGCTACACGCTTTCCAGCGTCTGGATGCCGACCGGACTGCTGGCGATCATCAAACCGGAAAAGATATTCATCGAAAGCAGCGGCCTGATCGGCAAGCAGGGCCTGCAACCGCTGCTGCTCAACCATCGGCGCGAACTCGACAATAACAAGAACAGCCGCGCGGAATTCGACTGGAATTCCAAACAGCTTGCGCTGATCCACCATGGTCAACGCACGGTGGTTGCGCTGCCCGACGGCACGCAGGACCGTTTGAGTGCGATGTATCAATTCATGTTTCTGTCACTGCAGGATGCCGTCACGCTGGATTTCCCGATGACCAACGGTGAAAAACTGGATAGCTATCACTACGCCGTCGCGCACAATCAAACGGTCAAAGTCCCCGCCGGGGAATTCAAGACGATCTACCTCGACAGCGGAGCCAAGCCGGGCCAGAGGCGCACCGAAATCTGGCTGGCCACACAGCACAGCAATCTGCCATGCAAGATGACCATCACCGAGGCCAACGGCGATCGGCTTACCCAGGTGTTAAGCAAGCTGACCATCAAACCGTGACCCTTTGCCGGCAATACGGCAAGACGCCATAAACAAAAAGCCGCACGACTTTCACCGTGCGGCTTTTTTACTGCCCGATCACCCCTAGGCTTGTGGACGCTGCGTTTCGACCTGCATCAACGGTTCATTCTCCACATACACTTCGCGCGGACGTTGACGGCGACGCGGGGCGGGAGCCTGGTTGCTGACAGGCGCCTGCACAACGGCACTGAATTTGACCGGGTCGGTCTCAACCTGGACCAGCCCTTCGCCACCGCTTGCTGCCGCAGGTACAACTGCCGCGACAGGCTGCGGCACGGACGCTGCAGGCACAGCTTGCGCAGGCACAGCTTGCGCAGGCACAGCTTCCGCAGGCACAGCTTCCGCAGGCACGGCTCCCGCAGGTACAGTTTCGGCAAGTACGGCTTCCACAACGGGTTGTGGCTCGACACTGGCTGGCTCTGCCGGAAGTTGTTTTGCGGGGTAGGCAATGTATTCAGTCGGCTTCAATGGTGGCACATAGTCTGCGGGATAGGCGATGTACTCACTCGGCTTCAGTTTGGTCGGTGCAGCCTGCTCGGCGACAGCCTCCCTGTTACTCGCCGCCACTTCGACGTTGCTTGCCGCTACTTCGCCGTTCTGCGCGGCTTGCTCACGACGTTCGCGTTCACGACGACCGCCACGACGGCCACGACGACGAGCGCCTTCACGTGCGGGGCTCTCTTCGGCCTGCCCTGCGGGTGTTGCGGGAACTGCTGCAACCTGGCTTTCCAGTGCCGGCTTTTCTTCGGCTTGCTGCACCGGGGCTACGCGTGGCGGACGCGGCTGCCTGGGCGGGCGCGGCTCGCGCTCGCCTTGCTGCCGCGGCTCCTGAGCTTTCGCTTCGGCTTGCGCAGCCGGCTTCCCGCTGCGTTCGCGGCGGCGTTTACCACCCTCACCACGCTCGCTCCGTTCACGGCGCGGCGCGTTACGCGGTTTCCCTGCAACAGGCTTGGCCTTGGGTTTTGGCTCTTCCGCACCCAGTGACTTGAGCCAGCCGAACACCTTGCCGAGCAATGACGGCTCGGCTCTGGATTTTTCCGCCTTCATCGGGGCGGGCTGCATGGGTGTAATGCCTTTCACCGCAGCGGTAGCGCGCGCAACTTTCTGCTGCTCCTGTGCCGGTGTCTGCGATTTCTCATCCACCGGTTTTTCCACCAGCTTGTAGCTGGCCTGCAGTACCTCGTCGGTCATATCGTCGTGACGCAGGCGATTGATGCTGTAGTTCGGTGTTTCCATGTGCGGATTGGGAATCAGCGTGACGCTGACCTTGAGGCGCGATTCAATGAGATGGATGTCGCCGCGCTTTTCATTAAGCAGGAAGGTGGCGACATCCACCGGCACTTGCACGTGAATGGCGACACTACTCTCTTTCATTGCCTCCTCCTGGATGATGCGCAGGATGTGCAGGGCGGAGGATTCCGTGCCGCGAATGTGACCGATACCGCTGCAGCGCGGACAGGCAATATAGTTGCTCTCGCCCAGGCTGGGCTGCAAACGCTGGCGCGACAGTTCCAGCAGGCCGAAGCGGGAGATCTTTGCGGTCTGCACACGGGCACGGTCGTAGCGCAGCGAGTCACGCAATCGATTTTCCACATCGCGCTGATTTTTTGCGCTCTCCATGTCGATAAAGTCGATGACAATCAGGCCACCCAGGTCACGCAGGCGCAACTGGCGGGCAATTTCTTCAGCTGCTTCGAGGTTGGTATTGAACGCGG
>JBFKMJ010000201.1:0-3666 GCA_041629915.1 Gallionella sp. | reverse complement strand
TGGTGTGCCCGTTTGCAAAGGGCGGCAAGGTTGGCCTGTTCGGCGGCGCCGGTGTCGGCAAGACCGTGAACATGATGGAACTGATCAACAACATCGCCAAGCAGCACAGCGGACTGTCCGTGTTCGCCGGTGTGGGTGAGCGTACCCGCGAAGGCAACGATTTCTATCACGAAATGAAAGACTCAAACGTGCTGGACAAGGTGTCCATGGTGTTCGGTCAGATGAACGAACCGCCCGGCAACCGTTTGCGTGTGGCGCTGACAGGCCTGACCATGGCTGAAAAATTCCGTGACGAAGGGCGCGACATCCTGTTCTTCGTTGACAATATCTATCGTTATACTCTGGCCGGTACCGAAGTGTCCGCCCTGTTGGGCCGTATGCCTTCCGCCGTAGGCTACCAGCCGACATTGGCTGAAGAAATGGGCCGCCTGCAGGAGCGCATTACCTCCACCAAGGTGGGCTCGATCACTTCCATTCAGGCGGTGTACGTGCCTGCTGACGACTTGACCGACCCGTCTCCGGCGACCACCTTCCTGCATCTGGACTCGACCGTGGTGCTGTCACGCGACATCGCCTCGCTGGGGATTTACCCCGCGGTTGATCCGCTGGATTCCACCTCGCGCCAGCTTGATCCGCTGGTGGTGGGCGAAGAGCATTACAGCGTGGCGCGCGGTGTGCAGCAAACGCTGCAGCGCTACAAGGAACTGCGCGACATCATCGCGATTCTGGGCATGGACGAACTGGCACCCGAGGATAAGCTGGCCGTGGCACGGGCGCGCAAGATCCAACGTTTCCTGTCGCAGCCTTTCCATGTGGCGGAAGTGTTCACCGGCAGCCCGGGCAAATACGTCACGCTGAAGGACACCATCAAGGGCTTCAAGGGCATCGTCGATGGCGAATACGATCACCTGCCGGAGCAGGCGTTCTACATGGTGGGCGGCATCGAAGAAGCGGTTGAAAAAGCCAAGACACTTCAATAAACAGAGGGAAGCTCATGGCAATGACTGTACATGTTGACGTGGTGAGTGCGGAGGAATCCATTTTCTCCGGCTTGGCCGAATTCGTCGTGGTACCCGGCGAAATGGGCGAGCTGGGTGTCTTCCCGCGCCATAACGCGTTGATGACGCGGATCAAGCCGGGCTCGGTCAGGATCAAGCATCCGGATCAGGAACAGCTGGAACACATCTATGTTTCCGGCGGCATGCTCGAAGTGCAGCCCGGTGTCGTGACCATTCTGGCCGACACCGCGATACGCGGCGGCGATCTCGACGAGGCGCGCGCTCTCGAAGCGAAGGAAGCAGCGGAAGAGATGATCCAGAACCGCGCTTCCGACATCGATTATGCCCAGGCACAAGCCGAGCTGGCAGAAGCAATTGCCCAGTTGCGTGCGATTAAGCAAATACGCAAACAATCCGGACATTAACCACAAGCACGGCTGTGCAAGAACCTGATCGGTCACTATGTGCCTGATCAGACAGCCTGGCCGTGAACAACCCTTGTTACGCTTGGCCTGAAAATCAGGTCGGCGTCCCTTCGCGCTTGACAGCTTTCGACCCGGCCTGTTGTAATGCGCGCTGTTCACCAACTGAACGCGCCCATGTTCAACGACGACACCAGCTACGGCCTGCTCAAGACACTGGAAAATAATCCCAGCCTTTCCCAGAGAGATCTGGCGAAACGCCTGGGTGTCAGCCTCGGGAAGGTCAACTTCTGTCTCAATGCGCTGATCGAGAAGGGCTGCCTGAAGGTCAATAATTTCCGCAACAGCGAAAACAAACTGGCGTACGCCTATCTGCTCACTCCGCGCGGACTCGAGGAGCGGGCACGCATGACGGTGGCGTTTTTGCAAATCAGGATGCGGGAGTACGAGCTGCTGCGCGCAGAGATCGAAGAATTGCGGCGCGAGGCGGCCCGGAAAGGCCTGCTGGAGAATGCACATGAGTGACGTTCACGCAGTGATACTCGCCGGCGGCAGCGGCAGCCGTTTATGGCCGCTCTCCCGCCAACAGCTGCCCAAGCAATTTCTGGCGCTGGATGGCACCACCTCCTTGTTGCAAACCACCATTGCTCGCCTCTCCCCGGTCATCGATGCAGACAGCGTGCTGATTGTCACGCAGGAGTGTCATGCTCAGGGCGAGGCTTATCACGATCTGCTGCCATACCGGACATTATTTGAACCGGCCGCGCGCAACACCGCACCGGCCATCGCGCTGGCCGCCGCCTGTCTGATGGCGGGGGGTGGCGACCCGGTCATGGTCGTGCTGCCAGCCGACCATATCATCAAGGACGAGGTGCAATTTCGGGCGCATCTGAATATCGCGATTCAGGCTGCGCTGGGGGGAAAGCTCATCACCTTCGGCATTCGGCCCACGCGTCCCGATACCGGTTTCGGCTATATCAAGGCGCAAGGCGATGAGCACGGGCCAGTACATGTCGTGGAGCATTTTGCCGAAAAACCCGATCATGTCACTGCCGTGCGTTTCTTGAAGGAAGGCGGTTATTACTGGAACTCCGGCATGTTTGTGTGGCGCGCCTCGGCGATTCTGGCCGAGATCGAACGCTACCTGCCCGAGGTTCATCGGGTCGTGCAACGTATTTTTTCGGAGAGTCGCTCCGCAGGCACATTCCAGCAAGCCGTCAACAAGCATTTTGCCGACATGCCCTCCCTCTCCATCGATTACGGCGTGCTGGAAAAGTCGGACCGCGTTTCACTGATTCCGTGCGACATCGGCTGGAACGACGTCGGAAGCTGGCAGGCGGTGCACGAAATATCCGCCAAGGACGAGAACGGCAACGCACTGCAGGGCAATGTCATCGCCATCGATTGCCGCAACAGCCTGATCCGCTCCGAGAAGAGGATGGTCGCCACCATCGGTGTGGAGGACCTGTGCGTCGTCGAAACTGCCGACGCAGTGCTGATTTCGAAAACCGACCAGACCCAGCGCGTGCGCGAAGTGGTGGATGCGCTGCACAAACGGGGGGCGACCGAACATATCTGCCACGTCAAGGTGAACCGGCCGTGGGGCAGCTATACCGTACTGGAAGAGGATCCGGAAGGCTTCAAGCTCAAGCGCATCGAGGTTGCGCCCGGTGCGCGACTCAGTCTGCAAAGCCATAATCAGCGCTCCGAACACTGGGTGGTGGTGTCCGGCACGGCCACCGTCACCAACGGGGATGAGGTCATCACCGTACACAGAAACCAGAGCACCTATATTCCGATCGGTTCCAAACATCGGCTGGAGAATCTAGGCAGCGAACCGTTGCACATCGTTGAAATCCAGGTTGGAGACTATCTGGGCGAAGACGACATTCAGCGTTATGAAGACCACTACGGCAGACCGCCTTCCAACGGAGAATATTGAAATGAGCCAGACTAAGAAAGTTGCATTGATTACCGGTGTCACCGGACAGGACGGCGCGTATCTTGCGGAATTTCTGCTGAAAAAGGAATACAACGTGCACGGCATCAAACGCCGCGCCTCGCTGTTCAATACCGACCGCATCGACCATCTGTATCAGGACCCGCATGTCAGCAACCGCAACTTCGTCTTGCACTATGGCGATATGACGGACTCCAGCAGCCTGATTCGTATCATCCAGCAGGTGCAGCCGGACGAGATTTACAACCTCGCCGCGCAAAGCCACGTGGCCGTATCGTTCGAGGAG
>JBFKMJ010000200.1:0-3682 GCA_041629915.1 Gallionella sp. | reverse complement strand
GGGGTGCGCATCTCGTGGCTCATGTTGGCCAGAAACTCGCCCTTGACGCGGTTGGCCGCTTCGGCCATGTCCTTGGCCTCGGCCAGTTCGCGTGTGCGTGCCTCGACCCGGTCTTCCAGATGTTCGTTCAGCTCGCGCAGCTCGTTTTCGGCCTGTTTGCGTTCGGTGATGTCGCGCAGGAAACTGAAAAACATTTGCGACTCCGGTATGAAGCGGACAGAGACTTCGACATCGATCACCCGCCCGTCCTTGCGACGATGACGCGCCTCAAAATGAGAGGAACCCTGCGCCTTGATATTCTCGATACGCACGCCCAATTCCTGTACCGAGGTTTCGGCAACATCCAGCTGGGTGATATGCATGCCCTGCAACTCGCCCGTGGTATAGCCGGACATCTCCGCATAGGCCTGGTTGGCGGCCAGCAGCCTACCCTGCAGGTCGACCATACAGAAACCTTCCATGGCCGTATCGATAATCAGTTTGTGGCGCCTCAGCATATCCTCGGACTGCTTGCGCTCGGTGATGTCGCGTGCGAGAAAAATGAAATGTGATTCCTGGCCGGGTTCTGCCGCCTTGCGGGCAACGGAAAGCTCAAACCAGAAATGACCCTGCGCCAGTTGCAGCGGGTACTGCTTGCCGGTCGAGCTGCCTTTTTCATGCGCCTCTGACAATGCCTCACTGCACACCTTCGCCACTTCCGCGGGAAGCACATCGGAAAACTTCTTGTCCAGGAATGCCTCGGGCGGCGCGGCCAGCAGGTCGGCACGCGGGGAATGATAGTCATGGATGCGTCCGTCCAGGTCCACCTCGAACAGCAGATCCGGAATCGCGTCAAGGGTGGCCTGCAACCGGTTCCTGCTTTCCTGCAGTTGTTCTTTGGCCCACCTGCGTTCGGTGATGTCGCGCGCGGAAGCGTAAATCTGCGTGTTGTCGGCATAGGGCGTCGCCACCCATTCCAGCCATTTGTATTCGCCATTCTTGCAACGATAACGGTTGGCAAATTGCACGACCGGTTCACCGTCTATCAGCCGCCGCGCTTCCCGCCTGGTCGCTTCCCGGTCATCGGGGTGAACCAGGTCGAGATAAGGCGTGGACAGGATTTCCTGTTCGCTGTAGCCGAGGAGCTTCGGCCATATGGAATTGACTTTCAGGAAATATCCCGCGGTGGATGCGATACACACCGGATCCGGCACCAGATCGAAAAAGCGCTGCAACTCCTCCCCGACCCGCTTGCGCTCGGCAAAATAGACGGCCAGCATCATGCCGACCAGGGACAGGATCATCATGTAGAACCAGTAATCGTGCAGCTGGGTTGCGGCGACATCGCCGGCAAAGAAACCGGTGCCCTGGCATGCTCCCAGCAACGCCTGTATCGCCGTCACCACCAGCACCACGGCCACGCCATGCGCACCCAGACGTACCGCCGCCCACGCAATAAACAGGAACATCCAGTATCCTCTGGCTATCGCGCCGATGCTGTCTTCGAACCAGTCGAAGAATATAATCTGACCGGAAATCACGGCCAGCCCCAGTATCAGCTCCACCTCGAAAAAACGCTTCCAGCCGATCCAGTCCCGCGGCATTTGCCGCCACAGCAGCAGCAGGGGAGTCAGCACGAGGATGCCGAGTATGTCGCCCATCCACCAATGGATCACATTCAGGGGATACTGGTCGGCGGAAGTGAATCCGGTTGCAAGCAATACCGTGGAGCCGCTCAGCGCGGCAAACAGGCTGCCTGCGGCGCCGGCCAGCAGCAGATGCCGATAGTCACGCAGTGACTGGAAGTCCGGTGAAAACCGGCCGAGACGGGCAAGCAGCCAGACGCCGAGCAGCGCCTCGACGGTATTGCCTGCGGCGATGCCCGCGGCCATGACCGGCGTGACGCCGGGCATCATCGCATTGGCCAGTAATGCGCCGAGAAAAACACCGTATGCATAGCGCCTGCCGCCCAGCAGCAGCGCGGCCAGCGCCAGTCCACTGGGAAGCCAGACGAGACTGACCACGCCGTTGGCCGAAAGATAGGTGAGCGTGGCGCGCGCCAGCAACACGTAGAGTGCAGTCAATCCGAGCAGCTTCAACAGGAATATCAGACGATTCATCATGCTCCCCGCAAGGTCATTCCTGACTTCTGAATTCATGTGCCGGATGCAACTTCATGAGGCATCCGTGATATCCGCTTCAGCCTGCCGCCAACCGGCAGACTGTCGTTATTCGTCGTGCAGTGCCTGCCCGGGAAACAATTCACCGGTGTAACCAAACTGGCTCATGTCCCGCATGCGCACCGGATACAGGGTTCCGTCCAGATGATCGCACTCATGCTGCACCACGCGCGCATGGAACCCGCTTGCCGTGCGCTCAATCAGCGCGCCGTATTCATCAAAACCATGGTAACAGATGTTCCGGAAGCGCGGCACCAACCCACGCAGGCCGGGCAGGCTCAGACAACCTTCCCAGGCCTCCTCGGTCTTGTCGTCCAGCTGCTTGATCACCGGATTGATGAGCACGGTTTCCACAATCGTTTCCGCATCCGGGTAACGCGGGTTGTGTTCGTCCTGCGCAGGCGGCGGCACACCGAAAATCGCCACGCGCAGATTCACGCCAATCTGCGGCGCGGCCAGTCCGACACCATTCAGCGCCCGCATGGTGTCACGCATATCCGCCAGCAGGGCGAGCAATGCCTCGCTGCCGAAATCGCTGACCGGCTCGGCGCGCCGCAGCAGGCGCGCATCGCCCATGCGCAACACCGGCCTAACGGGCATGGCCAAAGTCTCCATAATGAAGTGGCCTTTCGTGCCCGTTTCCCTCACTCCTAACTCTCTCCCGCCTGCGGGAGAGAGGGACGAAGTTTTGCTGCGCGAGTTTTGTGTTAATCGCCATTGCATTTCACCACGCATTCGAGAATGCTGCGCACCCGCTCAACTGTAGCGCCGACGGCGGCGCTGACCTGTTCACGATTGATGCCCTGCCGGCTGTCGCCGCGCCCCGCCGCATGATTCACCACCACGGCGATGGTCGCATAATTCAGCTCCAGCTCCATGGCCAGCGCGGTTTCCGGCATGCCGGTCATGCCGACCATGTCCGCGCCGTCCCGCTCGTAGCGATTGATTTCCGCAATGCTGTCCAGGCGCGGCCCCTGCGTTGCCGCATAAATGCCGCCATCCACGCAGGTCTGTTGCGCAAGGTTGGCGCTGTGCAGAATGCGTTTGCGCAATTCCGGGCAGTAAGGCAGCGCAAAATTGATGTTCGAATAGGGCGTGTCGCGCGTATCAAAAAAGGTGGCATCGCGCCCGTGGGTGTAGTCGATGATCTGGTCCGGCACGACGATGACGCCCGGGGTCAGATCGGCGCGGATGCCGCCCACCGTGGCGACCGAAATGACATTGCTCACGCCCTGCTCGCGCAACGCCCACAGGTTGGCGCGATAGTTCACCAGGTGCGGCGGGATGGTGTGGCCATAGCCGTGGCGCGCCAGAAAAATTACCTCATGCTGATTCAGCGTGCCAAACAGGAATGTGCCGGACGGCTCGCCATAGGGCGTGCGCATGACCTGCCGATGCGTGATTTCCAGGCTTGCCAGTTCCGTCAGGCCGCGACCGCCAATAATTGCCAGCATAAAATATTCCTTTCTTTACCGCTTTATGGGGAGTGTGCAAACCGGCCGCACTTCCGACTTCCGACTTCC
>JBFKMJ010000199.1:0-3686 GCA_041629915.1 Gallionella sp. | reverse complement strand
GTTCGCGCGCGACTTCAACAGGAAATTCCCCGGCTTCGAGACCGACATCCACGGCCTGGTGGCGGAAGACGTGAACGGGGAAAATCGTTATTTCGTGGATTGCGTGCGCTAGGGTACAAACGACACGATGGGATTGGCGTTCCCCTCAATCCCCTTTGCCGGCTGCGCGCTCCGCCATGCAATCCGAACAGAAAACGGTGGCGGGATCCGCGTTGAGCCGCTGCGGTTCGATCTCCGCCCCGCACTGACAGCAGCGGCCAAAGGTGCCGGCGTCGATTCTGGCAAGTGCGGCCTCCAGCTTTCGCTTATTCACCCTTAGGCGTTCAAGCACGCCTTGTGCCATCGCCTGCTGCTGCATGGCATCCATGCGGGAGAGGCGCCCCACGCTGGACTGGTCCAGCTCGACCGTCCCGGCAGCATGACCGGCCTGTGCGATGGCCTCGGTTTGTTGCGCAATCTCGTCAAGCAAACGCTCACGGAATCCGGTTAAACCGCCCATCATGATCCCTGCCCTCGCATGGATCAGCGCAACAACAGTGTCGGGATTTTGGCCGAGCGCAACAGCTCGTTGGTCTTGCTGCCAAAGATCAGGCTGCGGAGCGCCGTATGGGCGTAAGCGCCCATGACCAGCATGTCAATGTCATGTTCCTGAATGGCCTGCGCGACAATGCGTTCGGTATCGCCGGGGATGAGCGAGGGAATCACTTCAAAGTCTGCCGCTTCAAGCGTTTCCCTGGCCCAATCAAGTTGTCTGGGGCCATCCTGACTCGCCTTGCCGGACATCAGCAGATGAATCGGCAATCCGCGAAACAGGGGGCTGGCCGCCACCATCTCGACACCCTTGCGCGTCAAATTGCTGCCATCGAATGCGATCAGCACCCGGCGCGGCTCGGTGAAACCCTCGGTAACGGTGAGAATGGGCTTGTGCAAGGCGCGCACCACGCCTTCGACACTGCGCCCCAGGTCGCGGTTGGTCACTTCTGCCGACTCACCGCGCCGGCCCAGTACAAACAGGCGCACCTCTTCTTCCTGCTCCACCAGCGTTTCTTCCAGTGCGCCGTGGCGCTGTTTCATGTCGGGAGACGCCACCCCCGCCGCAATGGCACGCTCGCGCAAACGGTTCAGAAAAATGCGCCCTTTTTCATGGGCAACTCGGGATTCCGCGGCATCTTTTTCGCTCAGCTTGGTCAGCAATATTTCCTGTGAATCGATACCGATTGCACCACTGTGGTCCTCTCCCGAACCGATCTCCGGATGACGCGTGATGACATGCAGAAACTTCAACGGTGCATCCAGACGACGGGCCGCCCAGGCCGCGTAATCTGCCACATAGTCGGCGAAGTGCGACAGGTCAACACAGGCCAATACTTTGTTTTCCATTTTCATTTTCATCTTCCTCTCAATGCATCAACTGCTCGACAGTGTCCGGTTTGTCATGCACGGCGAAGCGATCCACCATGGTGGCACTGGCTTCGTTCAGGCCGACCACCTCGACCTCGGTGCCTTCGCGGCGAAACTTGATCACCACCTTGTCCAGTGCGCTGATTGCCGTGACGTCCCAGAAGTGGGCGCGACTCACATTGATGCGAACTTTTTCGATGACCTCCTTGAAATCGAAGGAGCTCACAAAGCGGTCAGCGGAAGCAAAAAAGACCTGCCCGACAACATGGTAAGAACGGATGCGGCCTTCATTTTCCGACTTCGACCCGACATACATGAACATGCCCACTTTGTGGGCGAAGAAAAAGCCGGATAGCAACACGCCAACCAGCACGCCCTGCGCAAGATCGTGCGTCGCCACGACGGTAACCACGGTCGCCACCATCACCACGCTGAAGTCTTTCGGGCGCGTGCGCAGGTCACGGATAGAGGCCCAGTTGAACGTGCCGATGGACACCATGATCATCACCGCCACCAGTGCCGCCATCGGTATCTGCGACACCCAGTCGCCGATGAACACCACCATCAGCAGCAGAAACACACCCGCCGACAAGGTCGACAGCCGCCCGCGCCCGCCGGATTTCACGTTGATCACAGACTGGCCGATCATGGCGCATCCCGCCATGCCGCCGACACAACCCGAGGCGATGTTGGCGATGCCCTGACCGATACATTCGCGGTTCTTGTTGCTCGACGTATCCGTCAGATCATCGACGATGGAGGCGGTCATCATGGATTCCAGCAAGCCCACCACGGCCAGCGTCGCCGACACCGGGAAAATTATCCCGAGGGTTTCCCAGTTCAGCGGCACATCGGGCAACAGGAACACCGGCAAGCTATCGGGCAACTGTCCCATATCGCCCACGGTACGGATATCCATGCCGAAAAAGATGGCGATAGCGGTCAGCACGACGATGGCGACCAAGGGTGATGGAACGGCCCGGGTGAGGTAGGGAAAAAGATAAATGATCGCCAGACCGGCGGCCACCATCGCATAAGTGATCCAGCTCACGTTGGTGAGCTCGGGCAATTGCGCCATGAAAATCAGGATGGCCAGCGCATTGACGAAACCAACCACCACGGCGCGCCCGACGAAACGCATCAGCGAACCAAGTTTCAGCCAGCCCGCGACGATCTGCAGTACACCGGTCAGTAGCGTGGCCGCCAGCAGGTATTGCAGGCCATGCTCTTTGACCAGCATCACCATCACCAGCGCCATCGCGCCGGTCGCGGCGGAAATCATGCCGGGACGTCCGCCGGTGAAAGCGATCACGGTGGCAATACAGAAAGAAGCATACAGCCCGACTTTTGGATCAACCCCGGCGATGATGGAGAAAGCGATGGCTTCGGGGATCAGCGCCAGTGCAACTACGATACCGGCCAGCAAATCATTGCGGATATTGGAAAACCAATCCTGGCGTAAAGATTTCATCATTATTCTATTCCGTTGTCGGTGCCAGCCAGTGCTGGTGGCGGTTGGGTGTGAAGGCAGGCGCGCAATCCTGTCCCGCGGATAAAAAGAAGGTCCTGGGTCTGGAACTGGAAAACGCAATGAATCGTGGGTGCACCCTCGTGCAGGTGTTGCATGCGGTACGGATGACTCGCACAGATAGCAGTTATTACACGGGCAGAACTCCGAATGGCGTATGGATATGTTTCTTGTGAGGCGCGAATTTTACACTATCCGCGAAAACGGGGCGATGCGCTGCTCCAGCACTTAGCGGCCATTGCGACGATAGGTTGCGAAGTGATATTCCAGTGGCTGAGGCGTTTCCTGGCGGTGTTTTTCGCGCGACACTTCCTGCCATTCCGACCGGTCAAATTCCGGAAACCATGCATCACCGGCAATTTCCTGCTGAATCTCGGTGAGATAGAGCATATCCGCCAACCCCAGCGCCTGCGCATAAATGTCTGCGCCGCCAACTATGAATATTTGCGGGTCAGATGCGCAACTTGCGATTGCCTCCGGCAATGAATGCGCAACGATGCATCCGTCGATCTTCAGATTGCGGTCACGCGACACCACCACGGTCGTGCGCCCCGGCAGCGGCTTGCCGATGGATTCAAACGTCTTGCGCCCCATGATCATGTGATGCCCCATGGTCAGCTTCTTGAAGTGCTGCAAATCTGCGGGAATACGCCACGGCAGGGTGTTGTTGATGCCGATGGCGCGGTTGCTGGCCAGCGCGACAATGATTGAAATGCAGGATTGAGGATCGAGGATCGAGGATTGAGTGGGCGTGGTG
>JBFKMJ010000198.1:0-3694 GCA_041629915.1 Gallionella sp. | reverse complement strand
GCAGCAGGCGGCGGTTCGGCAGCCTGGTCAGCTGATCGTAGAAGGCCAGACGATGAATATCCTCCTCGGCCTTCTTGCGCTCGGTGATATCGTAAAAAGTGCCGACATAGTGGGTGGCGCTGCCATCCGGCGCCTTGACGGCCGTGATGGTCAGCCATTTCGGATATATTCTGCCGCTCTTGCTCTTGTCCCGGACTTCCCCGTTCCACTTGCCCTCACCGAGAAGATCAGCCCACATTTCCTCGTAGAACGCCTTGCTTTCCTTGATTTCAGGCGCACTGAGTATGCTGGGGTTCTGGCCGACGACCTCTGCAGCCATATAACCTGTAAGTTCTTCAAAGGCCCGGTTGACCCGCAGGATTTTCGGCGTGGCATCGGTAATTACAATCGCCGCCTGGGTCTCGAAGGCGATGGCGGCGATGCGCTGTTGCTCAGCAGCAAGATGCTGTTCGGTCACATCCTGCACCGCCCCCATCGAGCGCAACGGCTTGCCGGACGCATCGAA
The DNA here is from genome assembly GCA_041629915.1 of Gallionella sp. Lineage (GTDB taxonomy): Bacteria > Pseudomonadota > Gammaproteobacteria > Burkholderiales > Gallionellaceae > Gallionella. Next base: position 3,189 of record JBFKMJ010000198.1, on the reverse strand, counting down.
TTCATTGTTGCAATGCTCACGCACCCACTTGATGCGGCCATCCGCAAACAGCAGGCGATGCTGTATATCGTAGGGCTGACGGTCTTCCAGCGACCGGGTATAGGCCTGATTCACCCTGGCGCGGTCGTCCGGATGGATCGCGTTCAGGAAGCTCTCATAGGAAGGCGAGAACTGCGCCGGGTCCAGCTCGAAGATACGATAGACTTCATCCGTCCAGCGCAACTCGCCGCTCACCAGATTCAGCTCCCAGCTGCCCAGCTGCCCCAGGCGCTGCGCCTCGTTGAGCAAATCCTGCCTGCGCTGCAACTCGGCCTGGGCAAGCTTGTGCTCGGTGACATCCTCATGAATCAGCGCAACCTCCTGGATATCGCCTGCCGCATTCTTCAAGGGGTAGATGTAAGCGCGCACCCAGAATTTCCTGCCGGAGCTGGTCACCTCCGTGGTTGCATCCAGGTCATAGAAAACAGCCGGAACCACGGTCGCCTCACCGGCGAAAGCCTTCTCGATATAGGGCATGACTTTCTTGTCAATGAGCTGTTTGTCCTGCAGGACATTGTATTGCGCCAGCGCATCAAGCGTGACGCCCCACATGTTTTCCCAGGCCTGGTTGACGCTCAACGTGCGCCCGTCTGGCGTAAACAGCTGGATGCTCAAGGGGGATTGCTCCATCAAGGCGCGAAAACGGTTTTCGGAGTATTTAAGTTCTGCTTCCATGAGCTTGCGTTTGCTCACATCGTGCAGGAACGCAATAAAACAATTCACTCCCGGAATAAAAGAAGTGGATACCTCGATGTCGATCAGATGGCCGTCGCGATGGCGGTGTTTGGTTTCGAAACGGTCAAATCCCCGCTCGATAATATTCTGGATATGGGCCGCAACTTCCGGCGTTTGCTCGATGGCCTCGAATCTGGAAAGGTGCGCGCCGATAATCTCATCCTTGGCATAACCAATGAGGTGGCAATAGGCGTCATTGACCTCGACGACGTGGCCGAATTGATCCACTTTCCACAATCCTTCACCCGTGGTATCCAGCATCGCACGCAATTCATTGAGCGCTTCGGCTTCATGCTGCAGCGCAACTTCAAGTTGCTTCTCGGCGCGATTGCGTCCCGCCTGCAAGGCCAGCACCATCAGGCCGATCGATACCAGGGTGGCCAGATACAACCACAGCAAGAGTAAGCTTTGCTCAGGATGCGAAGAGTGAAATGGCCCCAATCCATGGCTGGTCGCCAATACGGCAATGCTGACTGGCAACAGCATGCCCAGCGACGAGCCCACCACCCCGAAGCGCATGGCTAACCAGACAACCAGCGGCAGCAGCATGAAGACCAGCGGTAAAGAATTTCCGCCGGCATCGTTGTTGAGTACGAATATCCCCCAGCCGGCCGCAAGCGTGACCAGACACCAGATCAGAAACTCAAGCCGGCGCTCCCATAATTCCACCAATCCGGCGCGGGAGATATTGATCAGCAACGGCGCTGCCAGCAACACGCCGACGAAATCGCCCGCCCACCAGGACAGCCAGGCCGTGCCGGCATCCGGCATGGCCAGCTCGCCAAACATCGCCAGGCTGCCCACCCCGCCGCTGGCGCTGACCAGCATGCCGATGGCGGCGGCGGCCCCCAGGAACAAGGTGTCGCGCGCCCGGTCAACCGTGTTATGGAATTTCAACTTCCGCAGCAGCCAGACGGTAAGTAGCGGACCGAGCGTATTGCCCAGCGCAATACTGCCATCCAGCAACGGGGATGCATCAACGGAGAAACTGGTGGCCGCCGCGCCAAGGAATATCCCCGGCCAGTAGCCATAGCCCCAGCGCAGCAAGGCTGCCACGGCAATGCCGGTGGGCAGCCAGATCAGGGTGATATGTGTGCCGAAGAAAGGAATTGCCAGGCCCAGCCTGCCGCTGACGAAATAAGCCAGCACAATAAGCAGCAATCTCAGGGCAAAGCGGGATTTGCCCTGATGGCCTAGATATTTTGTTGATGAAAGATTTTGCACAAACGGCATTGTAGATCATCCGCGTGCGCCGGCGTGGCACATTCCAGAATAATTTTCGCTGCCGGACTGCTCATCGGGAGTTTCCGGGCTCCGCCGATACCCTGGTGGCCCGGATGTTCGGGCACCAGGAGACAGCGGAAAGGTTTATGCGATCTGAATCAGGATATTGCGCGAGGAAAACCCGGCATCAGGCCGCCTGCACGGCAATTCGGTCGCGTTGCGCAATGATGTTGTTGTGCTCGTCCACATAGACAAGTTGCGGGCTGAACTTCTGCAATTCCAGTTCGGAATACATGGCATAACTGGCGATGATCAGGATATCGCCCGGATTGGCCTTGTGCGCTGCCGCGCCATTCACCGAAATTGTTCTGGAGCCGCGCTGTGCGCGGATCGCGTATGTGGTGAAACGCTCGCCATTGGTGACGTTATAGATGTCAATCTGCTGGTATTCCCTGATATCAGCCGCATCCAGTAAATCGTCGTCAATCGCGCAGGAGCCTTCATAATGCAGCTCGGAATGCGTGACACGCACCCGGTGCAGCTTGGCTTTAAGCATGATTCTTTGCATTGGGTATTTCTCTCCTCCAAACAGGGCGCGGATTATATAGCAATCAATCAGCCAAACAAACCTCGATGTTATCGAGCAAGCGCGTGTTACCCAATCTGGCTGCTGCCAACACCACCAGTTCCGGGTGGTTTGGGCTTGCCGGCTGCAAATCGGACTGGTTGCGCACTACCAGATAATCCACCCGCCAGCCTCTTGCGATGAGAGATTCGACCGCCCGCTGCTGCAATTGTTCAAAATTGCGCTCGCCCTGCAGGATGTCCTGCCGCATTTCCTGCAGCGTCTGGTACAGGAAAGCCGCTTCGCCGCGCTCGGCCTCATTCAGATACTGGTTGCGCGAACTCAACGCCAGACCGTCCTGCGCACGCACGGTTTCCCCGCCGATGATGCGGACCGGCAGGTTCAGTTGTTCAACCATCTGGCGAATGATAAGCAGCTGCTGGTAATCCTTCTTGCCGAACAGCGCGACCTGCGGCTGCACGATATTGAGCAGTTTCAGCACCACCGTCGCCATGCCGCGGAAATGCCCGGGACGGGACGCGCCGCACAGCTCATTGGCAATCGGTGGCGGCGCGACGAACACGGTTTGTGGCGCGGGATACATTTCGTTGGCCGAAGGCGCGAAT
>JBFKMJ010000197.1:0-3726 GCA_041629915.1 Gallionella sp. | reverse complement strand
TTCGACTGGCTGTTGCGCATCCTGCTCGGGCGTGACAGGGATTTGCATCTGTTCGGTCCGCCCGGCTTTCTGGCGCAGGTGGAGCACAAGCTGTGCGCCTATACCTGGAATCTGGTGCAGAACTATGCAACCAGTTTCACACTGCGCGTCACCGAACTGGACGGCAGGGAAGCGGGGCGGCGCGCCAGTTTCCGCTGCCAGCAAAGGTTTCGTCGCGAAGAAGAGGGTGACGTCGCCTGCCCCGGGAATATGCTGCTGAACGAGCCGGCCCTGCAGGTGCGCTGCACCCTGCTCGATCACGGCGGCATACCCTGTCTGGCTTATGCGCTGCAGGAGCAGGCGCATGTCAATATATGGAAAAATTGCCTGCAGGAAATGGGCCTGCCGCCGGGCGCCTGGCTGCGCGACCTGAAGCAGGCGGTGCTGCGCAATGAACCGGGGCATTGGCAGATGCGCGTGAGCTGGCAGGAAGATGGCGCGCAGCAGGAACGGCTGGTGACGCTATCCGAGCTGCGGCACGCCCTGCATGTGGTGCCCGGCCAGAAGATCGCCTATGTCACCGATGTCGCATGGCGCGAGGACAACATGGCGCGGATCGTCGAGCTGGCGCGCGATGCCGACCTGCTGTATATCGAGGCGGCCTTCATGGAACGCGATGCCGGACATGGGCAGCGCAAATTCCACCTGACCGCACGCCAGTCGGGCGAGATTGCCCGGGCCGCAAATGCCGGCTGCGTCATCCCGCTGCATTTCTCGCCGCGCTACACGGGCGAGGACAAGGCGCTGCTGCGTGCCGAAGTCGCGGCGGCATTCGGCGGCAAGGTGCTGTGAAAAACATTGTGCGCCATGACGATCGCCGTTGTGCTGCGCAGGCTTGCCGAGCAGGTTTACCGAAATCACCCAACCCACAACAGGAGGAGCAGACATGAATGAAAACGCCAATGTGCCGACAGACGGGCGCAACATATGGATACGCGGGTTGTACATGCTGTTGATGGCCCTGATGCTCCACGTGGCCGGCACGGTATTGTTTGTCATTGCGCTTGTCCAGTTCCTGATCATGCTGATGAACGGCACGCCCAATACGCGCCTCGCTTCGTTCGGGCGCAGCCTGGCGCACTACTTCCGCCAGGCCGTCAACTTCCTGACCTTCGCCGTTGACGAGATACCCTTCCCGTTCAACGACTGGCCGGCGGGCGAGTGAAATGAAAGTAGGCATACCCAAAGAAATCAAGACCAACGAAAACCGCGTCGCGCTGGTTCCGGCGGGGGCGGGAGCGCTGGTGTCGGCCGGACACGAAGTCCTCGTGGAATCGGGTGCGGGGCAGGGCAGCGGCTTCGGCGATGCGCTCTACCTGGCGGCGGGCGCGCAGATCATCAACGATGCCGGGGCAGTCTGGGCGGCGGCCGACCTGATCGTGAAAGTGAAGGAACCGATCGAGCCGGAATGGAAGCATATCCGGCCCGGCCAGATCATCTTCACCTACTTTCATTTCGCCGCCAGCGAACAATTGACACGCGCGCATATGGCTTCCGGCGCGATGTGCATCGCCTATGAAACGGTCGAGCTGCCATCGGGCGAGTTGCCGCTGCTGACGCCGATGTCGGAAGTGGCCGGGCGCATGGCGGTGCAGGAAGGCGCCAAGTATCTGGAAAAACTGTACGGCGGACGCGGCATACTGCTCGGCGGCGTGCCCGGCGTGCCGCCCGCCCGGGTGGTGATACTCGGCGGCGGCGTGGTCGGCGTGAATGCGGCAAAAATGGCCGCCGGGCTGGGCGCCCATGTCATCCTCCTCGACGTCTCGCTGGAAAGGCTGCGCTATCTCAGCGATGTGATGCCCGCCAACGTGCAGCTGGTATTTTCCGACCGCCACACTTTGTTGAAACAGATTGCCCGTGCCGACCTGGTCATCGGCGCGGTGCTGATCCACGGTGCCGTCGCGCCCAGACTGATACGCCGGGAAGACCTCAAGACCATGCGCAACGGGGCGGTGATTGTGGATGTCTCCATCGATCAGGGCGGCTGTGTCGAGACGATGCATCCGACCACGCACGAAAATCCGACCTTCATCATCGACGGCATCGTGCACTATGGCGTGGCCAACATTCCCGGCGGCGTACCCATCACTTCGACACTGGCGCTGACCAACGCAACCCTGCCCTATGTGCTGGAACTGGCCAGCAAGAAATACCGGCAGGCGCTCAGAGAATCCCCGGCGCTGCTCAAGGGGCTCAATATCAGCGGCGGAAAAGTGACCCACAAGAAGGTCGCCGAGGCGTTTAACCTCGAGTATCACCCAGCGGAATCCTTTATTGATTAACCCGGTTCGCGTAAATTACGCGGATGACTTCGAAAGAGAAATAATCAATGGCAGACAAGCAATCGGTTGTACCCGAAGAGAGCAACGAATCAAACATACATCTTATCCGCGGTCAGCAGGTCATACTCAGCACCCATCTGGCAGAAGCGTACGGAATCCGGCAGCAGTCCCTGCATCAGACCATCGAGCGCAATATCGACTGTTTTCCGGAAAGCTCCGTGTTCCGGTTGAGTCTGGAAGAAATTGCCGGGCTGGAACCTCAAACTGAAATTCCAGACACGGCGGCACCCTACGCCTTCACCGGGGAGGGCGTGGCCTTGCTCTCCAGCATCCTGTTCGACGAACGGGAGATTTACGAAAATCCGGAAGCGCGTTCACCCGCATGCAATTGCCGCAAGTGATTGCGTCGCAGGGTGAAACTGACCGTACGGGATATTGACCATTCTTGCGCTGTGATACGCTCGCGGCGAATTTCATCACCAGGTAACAACCATGTTCGAACAAGCCTTTAGAAATATCGATGACGTGCTGCGTAAGGAAGCGGGCTGCGCCAGCGAACTCGACTACACCGAACAAAGCTCCTGGTTGCTGTTCCTCAAATACCTCGACGCGTTGGAACACAGCCGTGCGATGGAAGCCGGGCTGGAGGGAAAGAAATACACTTACCTGATTGACCCACCCTACCGCTGGGAAACATGGGCAGCACCAAAAGGCAAAGACGGCAAAATCGACCACAACGCTGCCATGACCGGCGACGACCTGCGCGATTTTGTGAATCAGCAACTGTTCCCCTACCTGCATCGCTTCAAGGAAAAAGCCGACAACGCCAAAACGCTGGAATACAAGATCGGCGAAATCTTCGGCGAGATCAAGAATCGCATCCAGAGCGGCTACAACCTGCGCGACATCATCGACCATATCGACGAGCTGCGCTTCAACTCGCAGGCCGAGAAGCACGAACTCTCGCACCTGTACGAAGCCAAGATCAAAAACATGGGCAACGCCGGGCGCAACGGCGGCGAGTACTACACCCCGCGCCCGCTCATTCGCGCCATGGTGCAAGTGGTCAACCCCAAGATCGGCGAAACTATCTACGATGGCGCCTGTGGCAGCGCGGGCTTTTTATGCGAAGCGTTCGATTATCTGAGAAGCAAGCCGCACCTCACCACGCGTGACCTCAAGACCCTGCAGGAAGCCACCTTCTACGGCATCGAAAAGAAAAGCCTCGCCTACGTCATCGCGATCATGAACATGATCCTGCACGGCATCGAAGCGCCCAACATCATCCACACCAACACGCTCGCCGAGAGCCTCGCCGACGTGCAGGAAAGGGACCGCTTCCACATCATCCTCACCAACCCGCCCTTCGGCGGCAAAGAGCGCAAGGAAGTGCAGCAAAACTTCC
>JBFKMJ010000196.1:0-3735 GCA_041629915.1 Gallionella sp. | reverse complement strand
GCGGTGTATGGCGCGCCTTCCGGGAAATTGCAGATGATTGGCGTTACCGGCACCAACGGCAAGACGACCACCAGTCACTGGATCGCGCACGCGCTGAACGATGCGGGAAAAAAATGTGCGCTGATCGGCACGCTGGGTAACGGTTTTGTCAGTGCATTGCAGGCTGGCGTCAACACCACGCCGGATGCGATTCGCGTGCATGGTCTGCTCGCGGAGTATCTGCGCGCCGGGGCGCAGGCGGTAACGATGGAAGTGTCTTCGCATGCGCTGGCGCAGGGACGGGTGAACGGTGTGCGTTTCGATGTGGCGCTGTTGACCAACCTGAGCCGCGATCATCTTGACTACCACGGCGACATGGAAAGCTATGCGGCGAGCAAACGCAGGCTGTTCGACTGGCAGGAATTGAAATTTGCCGTAATCAATCTAGATGACACTTTCGGCGCGGAGCTGGCTGTGCAATTGCAGGGCGGGGTGTTTCCCTCTCCTCAATCCTCTCCCGCTAGCGGGAGAGGAGGCGAACGAGCAAAGCAACATTCAATCCCCGAAGTTATCGGCTACGGCCTGAGTGACGCCGCTTTGCAAAAGGCCGAGCGGCTCGGCATGCGCATGGTGTACGGCCACCTGGCCGAGATGAGCGGACAGGGATTGCGGCTGGAGATTCATTCGAGCTGGGGCGGTGCGCAAATAAATAGCGTGTTAATCGGGCGCTTCAACGCGGCAAATTTGCTGGGTGCATTGGCAGTATCGCTGGTGAGTGGTATCGAATTGGGCGCGGCGGTGCAGTCATTGAACAAGGCGCAGGCGGTGGCCGGCCGGATGCAGCGGCTGGGCGGCGCGGGGCAGCCGATGGTCATTGTGGACTACGCCCATACGCCAGATGCGCTGGAAAAGGTGTTGCAGACCTTGCGCGAGGTTGGCACGACAGCGGGCGGCAAATTGATTTGCGTGTTCGGCTGCGGTGGCGACCGCGACCGTGGCAAACGCGCCATGATGGGGCTGATTGCCGAGAAATTTTCCGACCGTTGCGTCGTCACCAGCGACAACCCGCGCAGCGAAGAGCCACAACACATCATCAACGAAATACTCGGCGGCATGACGGCGAGCCGGCACGAGGTCGTCGTCGAGCGCGCCGCAGCCATCGAGCGCGCCATCGGCCTGGCGCGGCAACGCGATACCGTGCTGGTTGCCGGCAAGGGGCACGAGGATTATCAGGAAATCAACGGCGTGAAGCATCCGTTCAGCGATGTGGCAATTGCCGAACACGCGCTGCATGCATGGAGGGCGCAGGCATGATGATGCTCTCGCAAGCGGCGCAAGTGCTGAACGGCCGCCTGGTCGGCGCGGATGTGCGCTTCGCTGCGGTCTCGACCGACAGCCGCAAGATAAAGGCCGGCGATTTGTTCATTGCGCTGCGCGGCGAGCACTTTGACGGCTATGAATTTGTTGCTGCAGCACTAAAGTCCGGCGCCGTCGCGGCACTGCTCAATGCCGACAGTTACGGGAGCGAAGCCTCACACTCGATCCTCGATCCTCAATCCTCAATCCTGGTTGTAGATGATACCCGCCTCGCGCTGGGGCAACTGGCGGCCTACTGGCGCAGTCAGTTCGACATTCCGCTGGTGGCGATCACCGGCAGCAATGGCAAGACCACGGTCAAGGAAATGCTGGCTTCGATATTGCGCAAGGCATCCGGCAATGAGGCGGCGGTGCTGGCGACCCGGGGGAATCTCAACAACGACATCGGCATGCCGCTGACCTTGCTGCAATTGAATGCGCAGCATGGCCACGCCGTGATCGAGATGGGCATGAACCATCCCGGTGAAATCGATTACCTGACGCATATCGCCAGCCCGGATGTGGCATTGATTACCAACGCCGGCGGCGCGCATCTGGAAGGTTTGGGTTCGGTGGAAGCGGTGGCGCGCGCCAAGGGAGAAGTCTTTGCCGGGCTGAAACCGCGCGGTACGGCGGTGATCAACGCGGATGATGAGCATGCGCCATTGTGGCGCAGCATGGCAGGCACCTATTCATTGGTCGAATTTGGTCTGGAACAGCCTGCCGATGTATCCGGGCAATGGCAGCCGCTAGGCAGCGGATTGCGCCTGAGTACGCAGACTCCATCGGGTAGTTTCAGCGCAGATATGCAAGTCCCCGGCGCGCATAACGCACGCAACGCACTGGCGGCAACGGCTGCCGCGATCGTGCTGAATGTGCCGCTGGAAGTCATTGCCGCAGGTCTGGAGAAGTTCAGCGGCGTGGCGGGGCGCTTGCAGCGCAAGACCGCGCGGCATGGCGCGATGTTGATCGACGATACCTACAACGCCAATCCCGCCTCGCTGCGCGCTGCGATTGGCGTATTGGAACAGGCAGGTGGCAGGCGCGTGCTGGTGCTCGGTGACATGGGCGAACTGGGTGATAACGCCGCCGCGTTCCACGCCGAGATCGGCGGCGAGGCGAAACAGGCCGGAATCGAAAAACTTTATGCACTGGGCGAACTGAGCCGCAACGCGGCAGACGCATTCGGCAGCGACGCACGTCATTTCGAGCGCATCGAGGATTTGCAGAAGGCATTGGAAGGTGAATTGAACGCAGACACCACCGTGCTGGTAAAGGGTTCGCGCTTCATGAAAATGGAGCGCGTGGTGAAGCAACTGGAGAGTGGAGAGCAGGAAGTAGAGAGTGGGAAAAGCACTTCCCACTTTCCACTTCCCACTTCCCACTGATCGGAGGAGAAAAAATGTTGCTGTCCCTCGCTCAATGGCTGGCCGAAGACATCAGGTTCTTCAGCGTGTTCAGTTACATCACGCTGCGCGCCGTGCTGGCAGCGATGACTGCGCTGATCATTTCATTCATGGTTGGTCCGGCGATGATTCGCAGGCTGACCGCATACAAGATCGGGCAATCGGTGCGCAGCGACGGGCCGCAGACGCATCTGGTCAAGGCGGGCACGCCGACCATGGGCGGCGCGCTGATACTGGTTTCCATCGCCATCACCACCCTGCTGTGGGGCGACCTGTCCAATGACTATGTGTGGGTGGTGCTGTTCACCACACTCGGTTTTGGCGTGATCGGGTGGGTGGACGATTACCGCAAGGTGGTGCATCGCAATCCCAAGGGACTGTCGGCCAGGGCCAAGATGTCCTGGCAATCCGTCATCGCGCTGCTGGTCGGGTTCTACTTATGGAATACCGCGACACTGCCCGAGCATACCGAACTCATCGTGCCGTTCCTGAAGTTTCTGGTGTTTCCGCTTCCGGCATTTCTGTTCATCGGATTGACGTATTTCGTCATTGTTGGCACCAGCAACGCGGTGAATCTGACCGACGGGCTGGACGGGCTGGCGATTCTGCCCACGGTCATGGTCAGTGGCGCGCTGGCGCTCTTCGCCTACGTGGCGGGCAATGCGGTGTTCTCGAAATATCTCGGCATTCCCTACATCCCGGGCGCGGGCGAGCTGGCGGTGTTCTGCAGCGCGCTGGCCGGCGCCGGGCTGGCCTTTCTGTGGTTCAACGCCTATCCCGCAGAAGTGTTCATGGGTGATGTCGGCGCGCTGGCACTCGGTGCGGCGCTTGGCATTGTGGCAGTGATCGTGCGCCAGGAACTGGTGCTGTTCATCATGGGCGGCGTGTTCGTGGTCGAGGCCGTCTCGGTGATGATCCAGGTGGCCTCGTTCAAGCTCACCGGCAGGCGCGTGTTCCGCATGGCGCCGCTGCACCACCACTACGAACTGAGAGG
>JBFKMJ010000195.1:0-3788 GCA_041629915.1 Gallionella sp. | reverse complement strand
GTCTATGGCCGCGAAGGCGAAGACAGCGGCGAATGGATACTGGTGGATCTCGGCGAAGTGCTGGTGCACATCATGCAACCCGCCATCCGCGATTATTACAACCTCGAAGAACTGTGGAGCAAGGCGCAGTCGCTGCGTCCCAAGCTGGCGCAGAAGCCCGAGTGACGAAAGAAAGAACTGTCCACGAAAAACACGAAATGGACGGCAGATGTCTGGTTTTCCCGGTTGGCGGACCGGGTGCAGACTACCCGTTTGAGCAGGGTGCAAGTTGGCGCTCTTTGTTTTTCGTGCATTTCGTGTCTTTCGTGGACAAACGCCTTTCCTTGAAATGAAGCTGCTCATCGTATCCGTTGGCCACAAGATGCCGGACTGGATCGTGGCGGGCTTCAACGAATATGCCAGGCGCATGCCGCGCGAAGCCCGTATCGAGCTGGTGGAGATCAAGCCGGAACCGCGCACGACCGGCAAGAATACCGCGCAGATCATGGAGGCGGAGGCGCAGCGCATTCTTGCCGCATTGCCGCAGAACTGTCTGAATATCGCATTGGATGAACGTGGCGCGCAGCCGACCACCAGACAGCTTGCGGCGCAGATGCAGGACTGGATGCGCGCGGGTCGCGATGTCGCCTTCATCATCGGCGGCGCGGACGGCCTGCACGAATCGGTCAAACAGACGGCGCAGCAGACGATGGCGCTGTCGGCGCTCACGCTGCCACATGCCATGGTGCGTGTGCTGCTGGCCGAGCAGCTGTACCGGGCGCATAGCCTGTTGCACAATCATCCTTATCATCGCGAGTGACCTGAGGTATCCTTCCCGTCATGATCACCCAGTCACGCATCTATCTTGCATCACAGAGCCCGAGGCGGCGCGAATTGCTCAAGCAAATCGGCGTCAACTTCGGGGTATTGCTGTTGCGTGCCGATTCCGGACGCAACCCCGATGTGGACGAGACCCCGCATGCAGATGAGTCGCCGGAAAGTTATGTGAAGCGCGTATGTCAGGCCAAGGCGGAAGCGGGTTATGCCACGCTGAAGGTGCGCAACCTGCCGTTATTTCCGGTGCTGGCGGCCGACACGACCGTCGTTCTGGACGGCAAGATTTTCGGGAAACCGGGCAGCGCGAAACAGGCTGCCGCGATGTTGCGCCAGCTTTCCGGCCGCGAACATCAGGTGCTCAGCGCCGTTGCCATCGCGTCGGGTGTGCATGTCGAAGTCATACTCTCCACTTCCATCGTGCGTTTCACCACGCTTGACGATGAACGTATCCACCACTACCTGCTCACCCACGAATACGCCGACAAGGCGGGCGGATACGCCATACAGGGACATGCCGGCGCGTTTGTCGAGCATCTTTCCGGCAGCTATTCCGGCGTCGTGGGGTTGCCGTTGTTTGAAACGGTCCAGTTGCTGCGGCGCTTCGACTATCCAACCCCGTGAACCAGACAACCATGAGTGAAGAAATCCTGATCAATGTCACGCCACAGGAAACCCGGGTTGCTGTCATGCAGCTCGGCGTGGTGCAGGACCTGTATATCGAGCGCAGCAGCAGTTGCGGCATTGTCAGCAATGTCTATCTGGGCAGGGTCAAGCGTGTGCTGCCCGGGATGCAATCGGCCTTTATTGATATCGGCATGGAGCGCTCGGCGTTCCTGCATGTTGCCGATATCTGGGAAAACAGCAGCAACGGCGATGCCGCCAAGCCGATCGAAAAAATCCTTTTTGACGGGCAGACGCTGCTGGTGCAGGTGATCAAGGAGCCGATCGGCACCAAGGGTGCGCGGCTTTCCACGCAAATCAGCATCGCCGGACGGTTGCTGGTATATCTGCCGCAGGAAACGCATATCGGCGTGTCGCAGCGCATCGAGGGCACGGAGCAGCGCGAGGCGTTGCGCGCCAGACTGCAGGCCGTATTGCCGCCGGATCATCAGGGCGGTTACATCATCCGCACCATTACCGAGACATCGGACAGCCTGGATTTTCCGGCGGATATCGCCTACCTGGACAAGCTCTGGCAGAGCATGCAGGACGCGGCAAAAACCGCCAGCGCACCGCAATTGCTGTATCAGGAGCTCAATATCAGCCTGCGGGTTTTGCGCGACTTCGTCGGCCAGGATATCACCCGGGTCCTGGTGGATTCGCGCGTCACCTATCAAAGCATGCTGGAGTTCGCGCAGGCCTACAATCCGCTCGCAGCAGAACGTCTGGAGCATTATCCCGGTGAACGTCCGTTGTTCGATCTGTATGGCGTGGAAGAAGAAATCGAGCGGGCATTATCCAAACGCGTCGATCTCAAGTCGGGCGGCTACCTCATCATCGACCAGACCGAGGCGCTGACCACGATCGACGTGAACACCGGCGGCTTTGTCGGGCTGCGCAATTTTGACGACACCATTTTCAAAACCAACCTGGAAGCCACGCAGGTCATCGCGCGGCAGTTGCGCCTGCGCAACCTGGGCGGCATTATCATTTGCGATTTCATCGACATGGATACCGAGGAGCACCGCGAGGCGGTGCTGGAAGAATTCAAGAGAGCGCTGGCGCGCGACCATACGCGCATCAACGTAAACGGGTTTTCATCATTGGGTCTGGTGGAAATGACGCGCAAGCGCACACGCGAAAGCCTGGCGCATGTGCTGTGCGAACCCTGCCCGACCTGTCAGGGACGCGGCGAGGTCAAGACCGCACAGACCATATGCTACGAGATTCTTCGCGAGATCGTGCGTGAGGCGCGCCAGTTCAGCGCGCGCGAATACCGCATCCTGGCCTCGCAGCAGGTCATCGACCTGTTTCTGGAAGAAGAATCGCAGGCCCTGGCGCAGCTTTCAGACTTTATCGGCAAGCCGATTTCGATGCAGGTGGAAACGATCTACACGCAGGAGCAATACGACGTCATCCTGATGTAGCTTTTTGCCATGCACCTGATCCGCGCCGCACGGGCGCATTGACAGACTCATTCAAAACGCGGAAACTTCGCGTCAGTGCCGATTTGACATCAGCTTGCGGGGCACTTTAAATATTCCAGCTAAAGCGAGGCGACCCGTTTTGGCACAAGCTGAACGGGTTTTGTTTTTTGGGCAGCCATTTTGAATACGTCAACAAACAGTATCGGCATCGTCAGCGCACAGCGCGCGCACTTTGACACCCCGCTGACTTTCCGCAGCGGCGCGGTGTTGCCGCGCTATGAGCTGGTGTACGAGACTTACGGCGAGCTGAATGCCGACAAGTCCAATGCGATCCTGATTTGCCACGCGCTGTCCGGGCATCACCATGTGGCGGGCCATTCCGCCGATGCCCCGGAAAATACCGGCTGGTGGGACAACATGATCGGTCCCGGTAAACCGGTCGATACCGACAAGTTTTTCGTGATCGGTCTGAACAATCTCGGCGGCTGTCACGGTTCGACCGGCCCCTCCTCGATCAATCCGGAAACCGGCCAGCCATACGGGGCAGGCTTTCCGATTGTCACGGTGGAAGACTGGGTGGCGTCGCAGGCGCGCCTTGCCGACCTGCTCGGCATCCGGCAATTCGCGGCGGTGATCGGCGGCAGCCTCGGCGGCATGCAGGCGCTGCAATGGTCGCTGACCTTTCCCGAGCGGGTGCGCCATGTGCTGGCAATTGCGTGTGCGCCGCGCCTGACCGCGCAGAATATTGCCTTCAATGATGTGGCGCGCAATGCCATCCTGACTGACCCGGATTTCTACGGTGGCAACTACTACCAGCACAACGTGGTGCCGACGCGCGGCCTGCGGCTGGCGCGCATGCTGGGGCATATCACCTACCTGTCCGAC
>JBFKMJ010000194.1:0-3800 GCA_041629915.1 Gallionella sp. | reverse complement strand
GCCGGATCTGATCGTCAATCCGACCACCTGCGACCAGAAGAAAAAAGCCAGCGCCATGATCGAGGACATGGGTTACTCCGTGTACGACCTTGAGGTGCCGAGCATCAAGGAGAGCGAAGCATCGCGCATTTACTGGCAGCGTTCGGTGCGCCAGCTCGCCACGCGTCTGCAGGAATTGACCGGGCGCAAGCTGACCCGCAACAACCTGATGGCGGCGATGAACAAGACCCGCCGTGCCCAGGCGGCGTTTCGCAAACTGCACAACTTCCGGCGCCAGTCGCCTTCCCTGATTCTGGGCAAGGATGCTTTTCTCGTGACCAATGCGTACTTCTTCGACGATATCGGCCGCTGGACTGACGCGGTGGAGAAGCTCAATGAAGAACTCGCGCAACGCGCGCAGGCGGGTTTCAAGGCGGTGCAGAGCAAGGCGCCGCGTGTGTTGTTCACCGGCTCGCCGCCGATCTTCCCCAATCTCAAGCTGCCTTTGTTGATCGAAGAGTCCGGCGGGGTGGTGGTGACGGATGAAACCTGTTCCTCGAATCGCATGTTGTATGACATGACGGCGGTGGACGAGTGGCGCGTCAACGACATGGTGGACAGTCTGGCTGACAAATATCTCAAGCCCTGCACCTGTCCGATCTTTACGCGCAATGATGATCGCAGGCGCCGCCTGCTCGACCTGGTTTCCGATTTCAATGTGGATGGGGTGGTGTACCAGGCGTTTGCAGGATGTCAGGTGTACGAGATGGAATACCGCAGCATAGCCGAGGAATTCAACCGGGCGGGCATTCCGCTGCTGTATGTGGAAACCGATTACAGCACGGATGACAAGGGCCAGTTGTCCACCCGTATCGAAGCATTTCTTGAATCAATGAAAAACAGAAAGAAACAGCGCGCATGATTTATTTTGCAGGTATCGATGTCGGTTCGACCGCCATCAAGGTGGCGGTCGTGGATGAAAATGGCGAAATTGCCGGGGTGCATGTTTCGTCTTCAGGCAGCCTGTTCCACAAAAACTCGGTCGCCGCGCTGAATATGCTGCTCGATAGACTGGGCCTGAAGCGCGATGACGTGCGCTATCTGGTTGCGACCGGATATGGGCGCAAACTGTTCAAGGAAGCGGACGATTCGATCAGCGAGATCACGGCCAATGCGATCGGTGCATTCGAGGCGGGGAAGGCATACGGCGGCGTGCGCACCATCATCAACATCGGCGGGCAGGATTCGAAAGCGATCCAGATCGACAACAACGGCAATGTCGTGAATTTTGCGATGAATGACAAGTGCGCGGCAGGCACCGGGCGCTTTCTGGATGTGGCGGCGCGCAATCTGGAACTTGATCTGGAAGAGCTGGGCGACTGTCATTTTCAGGCCACCAGCGCACCACTTACGATCAACAGCACCTGTACCGTGTTTGCCGAATCCGAGATCATCGGTTTGCTGGCCAAGGGACATGGCAAGGAAGAGATCATCGCCGGCATCCATTACTCCATTGCTACGCGCACGGTGCGACTGGCCAAGCGTGTCGGCATCGAGGATCGCGTGTATTTTGATGGCGGCCCGGCGCTGAACAAGGGCCTGGTCGCGGCGATCCAGGACGAGCTGGGACGCGAACTGGTGGTGCCGGAATATCCGCAGACAACCACCGCGTTCGGCGCGGCGATGCTGGCGCGCAGCGAGTTCATGTCTGAACAGAGTCTGGAAAGCGCGTGATTCAGCCCGACATGGTCGTCAGCGCGCCGATGGCGGCAACTCTGGGCTTCGCCTACGGGATGGGGCCGTGTCTCATCAGTTGCCTGCCTTTTCTGGGGCCGGTATTTCTTGCCAGCGACGGCGGCATCAAAAAGTCGTGGAAAATCATACTGCCGTTGTCCCTGGGCCGGCTGACAGCGTACAGCACCTTCGGGATGATCGTTGGTATGCTCGGCCATTACGTCAAGGACACGATAGCCAACGACACCGTACGCATCGTGATTGGCTGTGCGGTGTTGATGGTGGGGCTGGCACTGTTGCTGCGCAAACCGGGCAGCTCATGTGGCCCGGCACAGGCGCAGAGTGTTCCACTGCAACGTATGGCCAGGACAGAAAGCCCGCAGACACTGCTGCCGGGCGGATTGTTCCTGATGGGCATCGGCATGACGCTGAGCCCCTGTGCGCCATTGGGCATCGTGCTGTTTTCGGCATCCCTGACCGGCAGTGCAGCCGGAGGCCTGTTGCTGGGGGCAAGCTTTGGTTTTGGCGCGATCGTGATTCCGGCGCTGGCCTACGGCATCGGCATGGCTTATCTGGGAACGAGCTTGCGCGAGCAATTGCAGCACTGGCGACCCAGGATCGAACGTATCAGCGCACTGCTGTTGATCGCGGTTGGGATCGGCAACCTGGCCAGATGGTAAGCGGCGTGGCGTAAGGCCACACAAATTTTTGGTTATGCAAGTATCGAGACAGAGAGCCACTATGAAGCGATTGGCGTTATTGATTATCAATCTGATGGTCACCTTTTCCGTGTCGGCCGAAGCGCCGGCCACGCTGCCTGAAGTCGAGGTGATCGGCAATAACGATGCTGTTTCCGAGCGCCGCGAGTCCTTCACGCAGAAGATCACGGTGGAGCGCAAGGACATCGAGAACATGGGTGTGATGACGGTCGGCGAGGTGCTGGGAAAGCTGCCGGGTGTCGAAATAAAAGGTGGCAGCCATCGTGCGCGAGGCATGTCGCGCGACTCGGTGCAGATCCTGGTGAATGGCGAACGCCCCGCTAGCGGCGGCCCGATCGCGCTGATCGTCGGGCGCATGCCTTCGGGCGATCTGGAGCGGGTGGAGATCCTGCGCGGCTCTTCGGCGGAATTCGGCGGCGCAGCCTCGGTTACGGTCAATCTGATCATGAAAAAGGCCCTGCCCAGGAGCGCGACCGAAATACGGGTCGGGGTGGGCCGGCGCGGGACGGAATCCTTCAACCAGCTGGCCTTCAAGAAAAGCGGCGGTGAGGGAGGATTTGCCTGGTCGCTGCCCGTTTCGCTGCTCTGGAACAATTCCTCGGCAGAGCGTTCGGCTGACATGCAGGATACGGCAGCAGGCGTCCGCACCCTGTGGGAGCAGGAGAACGAGCGCAGCTCGACCAAGTCGTTGCATCACTCGATATCGCCCGTCATGACCTGGAAGGACGGAAGCGACAGCCTGACCCTTGCGCCGGTGTTCCTGTATGGGCCGAGTGATGGCAGCGGCAACACGGCATTGACCGCCTATGCCAATCCTGCTGCGGGCACCGGACTGGCATACAACGGCGATCGTGCCACCCGCGAGAATAACCAGCATCGCGTCTCGCGTGTACGCGTCGAGGGCGAAAAACATTATGACGAATTCAAACTGACCGGGCGTGCATCGTTCAACAACTCGAAGCGCACGTCGGATGTTGTGCGCGATGCGCGTGATGCCTTCAACGTTCTGACGACTTCCACCGAACACACCGACAGCAGCAACAACGAAACCAATCTTGCGCTGCGCATGGACACGCCCCTGGGCGAACATCTGCTCGCTGTGGGCGCCGAGCATGTCAATCTGCGGCGCGCACAGGATCAGCGTTTCGCCGGTAACTTCACGTCGATCGCCTCCTATCAGACGCAGGAACGCCACAGCATCGCCTGGGTGCAGGACGACTGGATGCTGCGCCCCGACATGACCTTCACCTATGGCCTGCGCGGCGAATCCATCAAACTGGATTCCGCGGGGGCATCACAGCAGGCATCGCGCCTGCTGCCATCGGTCGCCGTGCGCTGGGATCCGGTCGAGAAATGGGTGATGCGTTC
>JBFKMJ010000193.1:0-3805 GCA_041629915.1 Gallionella sp. | reverse complement strand
CTGGCCGAACCAGGCTTGTGTGTCATACACAGTGCTATTGCTGTCACGTGCCTGGCTTCGTTCCAGTCGATTGACGAGCAGCGCGCCAAAATTGTGTTCGTCCGCAAGGTGCAACTGTTGTGAAGCCGGCAAAGCATAAGGGCCGTTATCGAGCGTGTAGCTTCCTGAGTAGGCATGCGGGTCACGCGCATCCGACGGAGCCGATCCGCCCTGCATGCTCATTGCCCCATGATCCATCGTGTTGCCGCCCCGGTTCATACCGCTGTGATCTATCGCCGGTATCACCTCTTCGGCTTTCGCGGGTTCGGCCGTTGCAGGCGTTCTGGTGCCATGCAGGTGATCGTGCCCGGAACGCTCAACCGTGCCAGCCGGTTGCGCCCGAACCGACGACACACTCATGGCGATGATCGACAAGGTCAGCAACTTCATGCATGTATTCATCATCGCCTTGCTCCCGTTCGTCTGCATCGCTTACGTCACCACCACTTCGCGGAACATGCCCGCATCCATGTGATAGAGCAGGTGGCAATGCCAGGCCCAGCGCCCCGGTGCGTCTGCGGTGACGAGAAAGCTGATGCGTTGCGCCGGTTGCACGGGAATGGTGTGACGGCGCGCCATGAAGCGCCCGTCCGGGCTTTCCATTTCGCTCCACATGCCGTGCAAATGCATCGGGTGGGTCATCATGGTGTCGTTGTGGAGAATGACCCGCAACCGCTCGCCGTAACGAAAATGCACCGGGGTGGATTTTCCGAATTCGAGGCCGTCGAGCGACCAGGTATAGCGTTCCATGTTGCCAGTCAGATGCAACTCGATCTCGCGCCCGGGTTCGCGCGGATCGAGCGGCCCGCCGATGGTGTGAAGATCGGCCAGCGTCAATACACGGCGGCCATTGTCACGCAGGCCGATACCGGGGTCGTCCAGATTGGTGCGCGGCATGTCGACCCGCATGTCGGTGCTGGGACCATATTCAGTTTTCGCGTGGCGCACCTGGCTACTGGGCACGGCCAACCCACCTGCCATCGCCATATCAGGCATGGCGTGCTGGCTGTGATCCATGACCATGCCACCATGGCTCATGCCGCCCATCCCACCACCCATGGCACCCATCATGTCGGCCATGGTCAGCCATTCGGGTTTGTCTAGTTCCGGCACGGTTGCGAAGAGTCCTTCGCGCACAGCGAGGGTACCGCGGGCAAAACCGGTGCGATCCATGGACTGGGCAAAGATCGTGCAGGCGTCGTCCACGGGTTCAACAATCACGTCATAGGTTTCGCCCGGCCCGCAACGGAATTCGTCCACTGTCACAGGGTCGACATTCTGTCCATCTACGTGAACCACCGTCATCTTGAGGCCGGGGATACGCACATCAAAGAAGCTCTGGGCGCCGCTGCTGATAAAACGCAAACGCACACGCTCACCACGCCGAAACAGACCTGTCCAGTTGCCATCCGGAGTGTGGCCATTCAGGAGAAAGGTATAGGTGTAGCCGGAAATATCCGCCAGGTCGGTGGGGCTCATGCGCATCTCGTTCCACATTTTGCGCTTGTCGGTTGCGGCCTTGAGGCCATTGCGCGAAACATCGCCGAAGAAATTCGCCGCGGTAGGCTGGTTGAAATTATAGTAGTCGCTCTGCGTCTTGAGCTTGGCAAAAACCCGCATCGGGTCTTCGTCGGTCCAGTCGGACAACTGCACCACATAGTCGCGGTCGGCGCGGATCATTTCGCCACCCGCCGGCTCAACGATAATGGCGCCATACATGCCAGTCTGTTCCTGAAAGCCGCTATGCGAGTGATACCAGTAGGTGCCACTTTGCCCCACTTTGAAATGGTAGGTGAAGGTTTCCCCCGGGGCGATGCCCTTGTAGCTGATGCCCGGCACACCGTCCATCTGGTACGGCAGGATGATGCCGTGCCAGTGAATGGAGGTAGATTCCCGCAGCTTGTTGGTCACACGGATGATGACCGTATCTCCCTCGCGCCAGCGTAGCGTGGGCGCAGGAATCGAACCATTTATAGCAGTGGCCATGCGCGGATTGCCGGTGAAATTGACCGGCAACTCGGCGATAACGAGATCAAATTCGTTACCGCTGAGCACTGGAGCTCGGCCAGTGTCCATGCCGCGCGCCCAAGCCGGCCGGGTGACCGGCGACAGGCCAAGCAATAAGCCACCCGCCGCAAGCCCCTGAACAAAACGCCGGCGCGACAAATCCGGCACGGCGAGGGAAACTGGAGAAGAACGTTTCATAAAGAGATGTCCTCTGATTAGAAACAAACCGGGAACAATCACTTGATTACTCCCGCTCCAAACCGGATGAGCCTGATGAATGTCAGCTGCCCCGCGCCGGACTGATGCGGCGACATATCGGCTTCCCTTTCAGCGCTACATTTGCTGTCGCGCCTGGGCGGGCGACGGTGAACCGGGCAATTGCTCACAGATTACACAGATTACGCAGGATTAATCAAATAATTCAAATAATTCAAATAATTCAAATAATATGGATCCCCATCATCCGGGTGATGCGTCCGTTATTGCAACTGTTCTATAGCCTGTGTATCTGCGTCACCCACCCTGATGCCATCTCCAACCTTTCCAACGACGCTGCGACTGCTGCCCTTCGCAGTCAATGCTTATTGTGACCTGCGCAACTCCGCTTCCTTCACCAGCGCATAGATCGCCGGGATCACCAGCAGCGTCAGCAGCGCCGAGGAAACCATGCCGCCCACCATCGGCGCGGCAATGCGGCGCATCACTTCGGAGCCGGTGCCGGTGCTCCATAGAATCGGCAGCAGGCCGGCCATGATCGCCACCACGGTCATCATCTTCGGCCTCACCCGATCCACCGCGCCTTCCATGACCGCTGCGTAGAGATCGCCAGCAGTGGGATATTGCCCTTCAGCCGCGCGTTCTGTCTTGATCTTTTCCCAGGCGTGCTCCAGATAGATCAGCATCACCACGCCGGTTTCCGCTGCGACGCCGGCCAGTGCGATGAAGCCGACCGCCACGGCAACGGACAGGTTATAGCCGAGCAGCCACAGCAGCCACACGCCGCCGACCAGCGCGAACGGCACCGACAGCATCACGATCAGCGATTCGGTAACACGCCTGAAGTTGAGGTACAGCAACAGGAAGATGATCAACAGGGTGATCGGTATGACGATCTTCATCTTCGCAGCGGCGCGCTCCATGTATTCAAACTGTCCGCTCCAGGTGGCGTAATAGCCGGGCGGAAACTGCACCTGCTCAGCCACGGCCTGGCGTGCCTCGGCCACATACGTGCCGATGTCGCGATCGCGGATGTCCACCAAAATATAGGCAGACAGCAGCGCGTTCTCGGTACGGATGGCCGGCGCTCCCTTGACCACCTCCACCTTGGCGAGCTGCCCGAGCGGGATCATCGCGCCCTCCATGGTTGGTACCAGCACTTCGCGTGCAATCTGCTGAGGACTGCTGCGCAACTCGCGCGGGTAGCGAACAATCACGCCGAAGCGTTCCCGTCCCTCCACCATCGTGGTCACCATCTCGCCACCAAGTGCGGTGGAAATGACATCCAGCAAGTCGCCCACTGGCATTCCGTAGCGCGCCAGCGCCTCCCGGTCCGGCTCGATATCGAGGTAGAAACCGCCGGTAATGCGCTCGGCAAAGGCGCTGGTGGTGCCCGGAACGTTCTTGACCACTGCTTCGATGTTCTTGGCCACACGCTCTATCCCTTCCAGATCCTTGCCATACACCTTGATGCCGATCGGTGTGCGGATGCCGGTAGCGAGCATGTCGAGACGCGCTTTGATCGGCATGGTCCACGAGTTGG
>JBFKMJ010000192.1:0-3810 GCA_041629915.1 Gallionella sp. | reverse complement strand
TCCAATGCCGACGAAATTCCGGCGATGATCGATTTTGCCCGCGCCTCAGGCGCACGGGTGCTGAACGTGTTTTTCCTGATCTGCACCGGTCGCGGCGAATCCATGTCGGATATCAGCCCTGTTACCTATGAACGGGTGCTTGAAGAGCTGGTGGAAGCGCAGGAGCAAAGTCCGGACCTGCTCATCCGTGCACGTTGCGCGCCTCATTACAAGCGCATTGCCTATCAGCGCAATCCTGAATCAACGCTGACGCGTGCCGCAGGCTACGAAGGTGGCGGCTGTCTTGCAGGCATCCATTATTGCCGCATCACGCCCGAGGGCGGGGTCACCGCCTGTCCTTACATTCCTGATGAAGAAGGAAGCATACGCGACGCGAAATTCTGGGACATATGGGACCAATCGCCGGTCTTCCAGTCCCTGCGCAATCCCAGGTTGCAAGGCAAATGCGGCAGCTGCGAATTTCAGAAATTGTGCGGGGGCTGCCGGGCGCGTCCTCTTGCCATGGGCGACAGCCTGATGGATACAGACCCATGGTGCGTCCATATACCCGCTGATGGGTCGGCCGTCATCGAGCCGTTAATTGAGCAGCCCAAGAAGCTGATCTGGAGCAAGGAGGCAGAGAAACGCCTGTCCCGGGTACCCTCCTTCCTGCGCAAAATGGTAAAGAGCCGTGCCGAGAGCTATGTGCACGAACTGGGCATGCATGTGGTAACGGAAGAGCACCTGGCAACCCTGTCTGCGAAGCGTTTCGGGAGCGGTGGGCCGCCACGGCCTGATATCCGGCCCGCCAGTGAGAAGAAGGAAGAAATTCAACCTGTCCCGCAGCCGCCCGTTGACACGCTGCCCTGGAGCGAGCAGGCGCAGGAGCGGCTGGCATCCATGCCGGCCTTTTTGCGGGAAGGGGTACGCGCGGTTGCAGAGGATGTTGCCCGCTCCGAAGGCAGGCTGGAAGTCAATATCAAGCTTCTGGACCGGCTCGAATCAGAATCACAGCCCGGCCGCAGTCTGCCATGGACGGATGAATCAGACAGATTGCTCAAGGAGTTTCTGGCGGACAAGTCGCCACAGGCGCTTATGTTCGTGGGGCCGGCGCTGGAAAATGCCGCAGAGCATTTTGCAAAGAAGCGGCGCGCCTCCACGGTGGAGAGACAGGATGCCGAGCAGGCCGTCGCCCAGTTAACCGGCGGTGTGGAATGGGATAAGGATGCGCTTGCGCGTGTCTTGTCTGCGCCGGACTTCAACCGCGCCGGCATCAAGAAGGCCGCCGAATTCAATGCACGCAAGGAAGGTCTTGCACGCATTACTTCCGCAGACCTGACGCGTTTTCGCAACGTGGCCATGATGCGTGCGGTACAGCGCATGAAGGGTTTCGGTATGCAGGAATTGAGCTTCGATGCCTATGAGATAGCGCGTGAGCGCGTGCCACGACTCAAGGATAATCCAGAAGCCGACAAGCGTTTCGACACCATTCGGCATTTTGTCGCGCTAAGAGAAAATCCGGGCGACTTGCTGGGCAAGGATTTACTCGAAGAAATGAAGGCGCAACTCAAGGCTGACAAGCAGGGTCAAGCTGATCAGACAAAAGAAAACCCGGTGGCATGACGGAATGGACAGGCTTGACGTACTGATTGTCGGTGGCGGTATCTCGGGATTGGCTTCTGCCTGGTGGCTGGCAAGAAGCGGCTTGTCCGTTGAAGTCTGGGAAGCAGAAAAGCGGACGGGCGGCAAGATCATGAGCACCAGGCAGGATGGTTACCTGACTGAACGCGCTGCCTCCATGGTGCTGAATTTCCGTCCAGAAGTGGTGGAAATGGTCCGCGAGACCGGGCTGGAATCGGCTAAAACCGTTCGTTTGCCTTCGGCCGAGGCACGTCGATATCTGCTGCACAAAAACAGCCTGAAGGCGCTTCCCATGCGCATGGGCGCCATGATGGCTTCGCCGTTGTGGAGCATGCGTGGCAAGTTGCGCTTGCTGGCAGAACCTTTCATTCTATCCAGTGGCCGCGCGGACGAGTCGGTCAGCGAATTCATCACCCGACGGCTCGGCCGTGAAGTACTGGAAAAGGCCATCGAGCCTTTTGTGGCGGGGACGCTGGCGGCGGATCCGGATCAAACCTGCGCCGCAGCCGCATTGCCCCGTTTGAAAGCATTGGAGAAGCGCTACGGCAGTCTGGCTGCCGGGGTGCTGGTGAATCGTGTCTTGCGCCGTCGCACGGCCTGCACTACCGATACATTTTCATTTCGCGATGGCATGGGCATGCTGGTGGAGAATCTGGCCAGAACGCCCGGAGTTGCAGTCCATACCGGCCATTCTGTGGAGGAACTGGTTCGTGAACGGGATGGCTGGCGCGTAACGGCAACGACACCGCAAGGACAGAAAACCCTGTTCGCCCGTCATGTGATCGTGACCACCCCGGCTTCTGTTGCGGCCACGCTGCTCAGCCGGGCAGACAGTGAATTGGCCAAGTTGCTACGCGGGATAGACTATGCCGCAGTGAATGTTGTTCATGCAGGTCTGGCACGCGATGTTGTCGGGCACCCGCTGGATGGTACCGGTTTCCTGGCGCCCAAAGGAGAAAGCAAGGTATTGACAGGCAATCTGTGGATGAGCACCCTGTTC
The DNA here is from genome assembly GCA_041629915.1 of Gallionella sp. Classification (GTDB taxonomy): domain Bacteria; phylum Pseudomonadota; class Gammaproteobacteria; order Burkholderiales; family Gallionellaceae; genus Gallionella. Next base: position 1,190 of record JBFKMJ010000192.1, on the reverse strand, counting down.
CCGGATCGGGCGCCTCCCGGAAAAATTCTGCTCACATCATATCTTGGCGGGGTGCGTGCGCCCCATGTGGCTGACTGGAGTGACAACCGGCTGGTTGACGAGACGCTCGCGACATTGCGCCCGTTGATAGATTTAAAAGCCGACCCCGAGATGGTACGTATCGACCGGCATCAGGATGCGCTGCCTGTATATCATGGCGCCTACCACTCGCGAATGCAGGCAATTACGGCTCGCCTGAAACAAATTCACGGTCTGCATATCGAGGCAAATTACCGGGGTGGCGTGTCGGTGCGTGACCGTCTGGTCCGTGGTCATGCGGTGGCAAACGAAATTCTGGCGGCGCATCCATGGCCCTCCGTCGAACGGAAGATCCGCGAAGACATGGAAGATTCAGGAGAAGTGGGAGCCTTTCAGGAGGTTACCTGATTCTATGGAAACAATTTGAGTGCCGCTGCATGAACCTGACTGATTCCGAGATGCATTTTGCACGGCGTGCAATCGGGCGCAAAAAACTTTTTCTGATACTGTCCATTGTCAGCGTAATAGTGGCGCTGTGCCTGGCGGTTTATTACGCCTGGCAGTACGCCACTCAGCCCGGGTTTGAAGCGGGCATACATTTCCTGCCGGTGCTCCTGATTCTTCTCATGGCCAGACAGAACCTGCGCCAGTATTATTATGCGAAAATTCTGGAGAAATTGATTGCATGAAACCTCCGCGTGAGCGGAATCCGCGTCATCATGGAATAATTTCTCTATCCTCCTTGATGGCACCCGGTGCCTGCTTGTTCTTCAGCGCCAACTCGATAGGCCGTTTGTTCACAGGTGTCATGGCCAAATCAATCAGCGCCTGATCGCCCTGTAAAAGCTTTTTGACGTCTTTCAAACCCCAGTCGGGTTCCCAATTACCGACCAGTCCGTTCCATACCTGAGTAATCGCAATAGCCTCAGCATCAGAAAAAGGCTTGTATTGGCCCCCTTGCAGGTTCATCAAATCGGTATACTTTTTCATGGAATGCGTAACAACAACGAAAGGCGGCCCGCACCGGGAGCAGTATTTGAGCATCTTGTCGGCGGGGTGGCAGGTCGTGCAGCGCGTGTAGGCAAGCGTAACGGCCTCGTCAGTGGTATAGGGGAGGTAGCCGCGATACTTGGCTTCCGCCAATATCTGCTTGCCTAGCGGGTTGGGAATGG
>JBFKMJ010000191.1:0-3846 GCA_041629915.1 Gallionella sp. | reverse complement strand
TGTCGCCAAGCAGTTCGTACAGGCGCGTGCTGCCGCTTATATCGGCGAACAGCACCGCCATTTCCTGTTCAGTATCGGACGAAACGATTTCAAACATATGGGTTGGATAGCGGTTTCATGTCATTTGATAGGATGCCTGTGCAGCTCACTGAACCGTAATTCGGGCAAATTTACGCTTGCCGACTTGTGCGACGATAATTGTACCCGCCTTGATCTGTAAAGACTTTTCGCTGACTTTCTCGCCGTCGAGCCGGACCCCGCTCTGATTGATCATACGCAGGGCTTCAGAAGTGCTGGCGACCAACCCGGCCTGTTTGAGCAATTGTGCGATGCCGATCTGACCGTCCGTGCTGGCGACGGTGATTTCCGGCATGTCGTCCGGCAGCACGCCCTGGCGGAAGCGTGCTTCGAATTCCGCCAGCGCGTCTTCGGCCGCTTTCTGCGAATGAAAGCGCGCGACGATTTCCTGCGCCAGCAATACCTTGATGTCGCGCGGATTGCGTCCTTGCGCGACCTCTTCGCGCCAGCCGGCGATTTCGCCGAGACTGCGGAACGACAGCAATTCCAGATAGCGCCACATCAGCTCATCGGAAACCGACATCAGCTTGCCGAAAATGTCCTGCGGCGTGTCGGTGATGCCGATGTAATTTCCCAGCGATTTGGACATCTTGTTCACGCCGTCCAACCCTTCCAGCAAGGGCATGGTGAGCACACACTGTGCGGGCTGGCCGTAATGTTTCTGCAGTTCGCGTCCCATCAGCAGGTTGAATTTCTGGTCGGTGCCGCCCAGCTCGATGTCTGCCTTGAGTGCCACCGAGTCATAACCCTGCACCAGCGGATAGACGAATTCATGGATGGCGATCGGCTGGTTGCCCCGGTAGCGCTTGCCGAAATCGTCGCGCTCCAGCATTTGTGCCACGGTGTGTGTGGCCGCCAGCTTGATCAGATCCACCGCGCTGAATTTGTCCATCCAGGCTGAGTTGAATACGATCTCGGTCCGGTCCGGATCGAGCACCCTGAAAACCTGGTCACGGTAGGACTGGGCATTTTCCAGCACCTGTTCGCGCGTCAGCGGCGGACGGGTGGTGTTCTTGCCGGTTGGGTCGCCGATCATGCCGGTGAAATCGCCGATCAGGAACAGCGCGTGGTGTCCCAGGTCCTGCAGCTGGCGCATCTTGTTGAGCAACACGGTGTGGCCGAGGTGCAGATCCGGCGCAGTCGGGTCGAACCCCGCCTTGACACGCAACGGGCGCCCCGACGCAAGTCTTTGTTTCAGCTCGTCTTCAAGCAACAGTTCATGCGCGCCACGCTTGATCTGGGCCAACGCATCCTGATGTGTCATTTCAGTCATAATTTATTGCCAATCTAAATCCGGAAAAACCCGGTTACCGTTTGTTGCCGTTATTCGACCGTTCGTCAATCAGGTCTTGCCGCCCGATCTTTTCGCTTCCCATCCGTCAGCCCGGTTTTGAGGGAATGATCCTTTCTGGTAAAGTGCGCACCAGTCTGAAACATAACATGCTGCTGAAACAAAGCTAAAGTAACGCTAGGAGGCGCGAATGTTAACCCAAAACCTGCTCAGCCAAGAACGCAAAATAAAGTTGCGCTGGTTTGTCACCTTGTCCACCATGCCGTTGCTGGGCGTGGTCACCGCCTTTGGTCTGGTGCCGCAAAATGATCTTGGGCTGGCCCCAGCCAAGGTTGCCATTGAAGAAATTGCGCTGCCCAGAGTTGCGCCCAACACAAGCACAAACGCCAGTTTCTGGCGCAACGAGCGCGTGCAACGCGGTGATACCGTGGTTGAACTGCTGCGCCGCCTGAATGTTGAAGATGCCGCGGCCAGCACCTGGCTGCGTACTGCCGACGAAGCAGAATCCTTTCGCAAATTGGCCGTCGACCGCGAAGTGCAGGCTGAAACCACCGCTGCCGGTGAGCTTGTGACCCTGCGCTATCTGGGTGACGATGGCGCGCAAGTCGTGATTGAGAAGCAGGATGATGGTTACACAACCCGCACCACGCCGGCGCAATTTGAAAAGCGTCTGTTTGTGCGCACCGGCGAAATCACGACCAACTTGTATGCCGCCACCGATGTCGCCGAAATGCCCGAGGCCGCTGCCAACCAGTTGGCCGAGATTTTCAGCGGTGACATCGACTTTCACCATGATTTGCGCAAGGGTGACAAATTCACTGTGATGTATGAAATGATTTACAGCAACGGTGCGTTGGTCAATACCGGCCGCATTCAGGCAGCGGAATTTATCAATCAGGGCCAGACCTATCGTGCCATCAATTTTCAGGACGATTATTACACCGCAGAGGGCAAGAGTGTCCGCAAGGCGTTCCTGCGTTCACCCATTGCATTTTCACGCGTGAGTTCAGGCTTTACCAAGTCGCGCTTTCACCCGGTGCTGAATAAGTGGCGTGCACATAAAGGCGTGGATTTTGCCGCCCCAATCGGCACGAAAGTCAAAGCAACCTCCGATGGTGTCATTGCGTCCTTCGGCAGAAAAGGCGGTTATGGCAACGTCATCATGATCAACCATCAGGGACGTTTTACTACCGTGTATGGCCATTTGTCTCGTTTCGCCAAGGGATTGCGCCGTGGCCAGCGCGTGGCGCAGGGTGATGTGATCGGTTATGTCGGCATGACCGGCCTGACCAGCGGACCGCACCTGCACTATGAGTTCAAAATCGATGGCCAGCAACGCGACCCCTTGCGCGTCGCCTTGCCGGATGCCAAGCCAATCGACGATGCGCACAAGGCGTTGTTTCAGTCAGTGGCGGACGACTTTGTCGCGCGCCTGAATCTGTTGCGCAACACCAACCTCGCAAAACTCGACTAGCTATCCCGTGCAGCACCCGCCGGAACTGTATGTGGGTTTGATGTCCGGCACCAGCCTGGACGGCATTGATGCCGTCCTTGTCGATTTGGGCAAAACACAGCTGCTTGCCAGACATTACCTGCCTTTTGATGATGCGCTGAAACACGACCTTCTTGCGCTGCATCAACCCGGCCACAACGAACTGCACCGGGCGCAACTGGCCGGCAATCAGTTGGCGCGGCTCTACGCCACAGCGGTCACCGCACTGCTGGATGCGGCAAACTTGCCGGGCGCGGAAATCAAGGCGATCGGTTGCCACGGCCAGACCATCCGTCACTGCCCCGAATCCGGCTACACCCTGCAAATCGGCAATGCCGCACTGCTTGCCGAACTGACCGGCATTGCCGTCGTCAGCGATTTCCGCAGTCGCGACATTGCCGCAGGCGGGCAGGGCGCACCGCTGGTTCCCGCGTTTCATGACAAGACGCTGCGCCATCCTGACAGGCACCGCGTCATCGTCAACATCGGCGGCATCAGCAACCTGACCGACCTTCCTCCCCACGGGGATACGACCGGTTTCGACTGCGGCCCCGGCAATCTGCTGATGGATGCCTGGTGCTGGGAACACATCGGCAAAGCTTACGATGACGGCGGTGCATGGGCGGCCTCCGGCCGGGTATTGCCTGGGCTGCTGGAGCGAATGCTCGCCGAGCCGTTTTTTGCCCTGTCGCCACCCAAAAGCAGCGGACGTGATCTGTTCAATATGGCGTGGCTGCGCAGCAAACTGCAAGGCGGAGAACAAGCGGAGGATGTGCAAGCCACCCTGCTGGAGCTGACCTGCCAAGCCATTGTGCAATCCATTCGCCAATATTGCGCCGGTGCGGCGGAAATATATCTGTGCGGCGGCGGTGCGCATAATCTGTCCCTGCGTACCCGTCTCGCTGCATTGCTGCCAGACCATGCCGTGCACACCACGGATGCCATCGGTATGGATGGGGACTACATCGAAGCTATCGCCTTTGCC
>JBFKMJ010000190.1:0-3866 GCA_041629915.1 Gallionella sp. | reverse complement strand
TGTCCCATGCCGCACAGGTAATCGACAGGGCCACCAAACACGCGCTCAGCGAGCTCATTGCACGCGGCGACATGAGCGGCAAGTCCTCATCCACCCTGCTGCTGCACAAGCTCCCCGGTGTCGCCGCCGAGCGCGTGCTAGTGGTGGGTCTGGGCAAGGCCAGTGAACTTGACCGCAAGACCAGCGTGGCGGTTTTGCGTGCGGCCTTTGTTGCGCTGAATGCCACCGCAACCAAAGATGCGGCTCTGTATATTACCGATGATGGTATCGGCAACGATGCCGCTGCCTCGACCCTTCGACAGGCCAGGGATACAGGACAAGGCTCAGGACAGGAATGGGCCATCAGGCAGGCCGTCTTTGCCGCCGCCGAACAGGCTTTCCGTGTCGATGGACTGAAGAGCAAACCCGCAAAAGCGCCAGTCCTGAAACACATCACTTTTGTCACGCGTGAAAAGCCGACTGCCGCATTGAAAGGCATGCTCGGTCAGGCCGCGGCGACCGCACACGGCATGGAACTCGCCAAGACACTCGGCAACCTGCCAGGCAACGTCTGCACGCCCACTTATCTCGCCACCAAGGCGCGGGCACTGGGCAGGACACACAAGAGCATCAAGACCACCGTGCTGGAAGAGAAGGACATGCACAAGCTCGGCATGGGTTCTTTCCTCTCCGTCACACGCGGCAGCGAGCAGCCGGCAAAGCTCATTACGCTGGAATATCACGGCGGCGACAAGAAACAGAAACCTGTCGTACTGGTGGGTAAGGGCATCACTTTCGATTCCGGCGGCATCTCGCTCAAGCCGGGCGCCGAAATGGACGAGATGAAATACGACATGTGCGGTGCCGCCAGTGTGCTGGGCACCATGCAGGCAATTGCCGAAATGGACCTGAAGCTGAACGTGGTCGGCGTCATCCCCAGCTGTGAAAATCTGCCCTCCGGCCGCGCCATCAAACCCGGCGATATCGTAACCTCCATGTCCGGCCAGACCATCGAAATTCTCAATACCGACGCCGAAGGCCGCCTCATACTGTGCGACGCGCTCACCTACTCGGCGAAATTCAAGCCCGATACCGTGATTGACATCGCCACACTCACCGGCGCCTGCGTCATCGCACTGGGCAATGTCGCCAGCGGACTGTTCAGCAACGAAGACAGGCTCGCCAGGGAATTGCTCGCGGCCGGCGAACAGTCACACGACCGCGCCTGGCAACTGCCGCTGTGGGACGACTACCAGCCCCTGCTCGACAGCAACTTCGCCGACATGCAGAACATCGGCGGGCGGGCGGGCGGCACCATCACCGCCGCCTGCTTCCTGTCACGCTTTACCAAAGACTATCGCTGGGCACATCTGGACATCGCCGGCACTGCATGGAAATCCGGAAAGGAAAAGGGAGCAACCGGCCGGCCGGTACCGCTGCTGACGCAATATCTCATCAACCGTGCAGCATCGAAGTGACGAAAGTCGATTTCTATACCGGCTCCCCCGACAAACTGCGCACCGCCTGTCAGTTGAGCCACAAGGCCATGCAGAATGGCGTGCGTGTGATAATCAGCGCACCGAATGCTGCGCTCACCGACGCGCTGGATAGACTGTTGTGGCACTTCCCGCCCACCGCCTTCATACCGCACTGCCGCAATGATGCGGAACAGGCCGGACAGATGCCCGTGATACTGGACAACGACAGCGAGAAATTCCCGCATCACGACCTGCTGATCAGCCTGCATGAGGAATGCGTGTCTTTTTTCAGCCGCTTCGAGCGCGTCATCGAGATCATCGGCCACGATGCGGAAGACAGCCACCGTGGACGCGAACGTTTCAAATTCTATCGCGATCGTGGCTATGAGCTGCGCCATATCGATTTATCAAGCACATCATGAGCGCCATTAAACAGCCCGACAGCGAATTGCCCGACAATTTACCCCTGCTCACCCAAGTTGCTGACGAAGACGCGCCGGACGAGTTGCCGACGCTCACCGAGGTGATTATCGAGGAGCAGGCCGAACCCGTCACCGGATTGCATCCCGATTCCAATGATGTCACTCCGCTTGACGAGGCGCCCACGCTCACAGCATGCGCCCCGAATGATGAGGAAATGCAACGGCTGCTGCTGCAGCTCGAAATGCACCTGGAATACAGGTTTACCCACAAACTCAATTTTCACCTCGAACAACTGCAGCAACAGGCGGTCAGGCAGGCGGTTAGCGAACTCAAAGCAGAGTTACCCGAACTGTTGCGTGACGCGCTGAACACGCGTCCCGGGCTATAATCGCGCCCCTCCGACATACCCAGGACAGGCTTTCGCGCAGCATTACAATCGAACAGCAAAATCATCATCATGGAACTCGCCAAAAGTTTTGAACCAAAAGACATCGAATCCCGCTGGTACCCCCAGTGGGAAAAATCCGGCTATTTCAAGGCCGGACTCGACACCAGCAAACAGAAAAATTTCTGCATCCTGCTGCCGCCGCCCAACGTCACCGGCACGTTGCATATGGGGCACGGCTTCAACCAGACGCTGATGGATGCGCTCACGCGCTACCACCGCATGCGCGGCGACAACACGCTGTGGCAACCGGGCACCGACCACGCCGGCATCGCCACGCAAATCGTGGTGGAACGCCAGCTCGACGCACAGGGAATTTCGCGCCACGATCTTGGCCGCGAGAAGTTCATCGAGAAGGTGTGGGAATGGAAGGAATATTCGGGTGGCACCATCACCAGGCAGATGCGCCGTCTCGGCACCTCGCCGGACTGGTCGCGCGAACGCTTCACGATGGACGAAGGCTTGTCACAGTCTGTCACCGAAACCTTCGTGCGCCTGCACAAGGAGGGCCTGATCTACCGCGGCAAACGTCTGGTGAACTGGGATCCGAAGCTGCACACTGCCGTATCCGACCTGGAAGTGGTACAGGAAGAGGAAGACGGCTTCATGTGGCATATCCGCTACCCGTTGGCCGAACCGGACATGCAGCACGAGCTGACCCATCTCACCGTCGCCACCACCCGTCCCGAGACCATGCTCGGCGACGTGGCGGTGATGGTACACCCGGAAGATGAACGCTATCGGCACCTGATCGGCAAGAGAGTCAGGCTGCCATTATGCGAACGCGACATCCCCATCATTGCTGACGACTATGTGGACAGGGAATTCGGCACCGGCGTGGTGAAGGTTACCCCCGCGCATGACTTCAATGACTATGCGGTGGGACAACGGCACCAGCTGGAGATGATTTCCATCCTTACACTGGATGCGAAGATCAACGATCATGCGCCCGCACAGTACCGGGGCCTCGACCGCTTCGACGCGCGCAAACAGATCGTCGCCGACCTTGAAACCGCCGGACTGCTGAAAAAAATCGACAAGCACAAACTCAAGGTGCCGCGCGGCGACCGTACCCATGTGATCATCGAGCCGATGCTCACCGACCAGTGGTTCGTCGCAATGAGTGAACCCGGTAAAGAGGGCAGGAGCATCACCGAGCAGGCACTGGAATGCGTCGCTTCCGGCGAGATCAGGTTCTATCCGGAGAACTGGGTGAACACCTACAACCAGTGGCTGAACAACATACAGGACTGGTGCATCTCGCGCCAACTGTGGTGGGGACACCAGATTCCCGCATGGTACGGCGTGAACGGCGAAGTGTTCGTTGCGCACGATGAAGCCGAAGCACGCCATCTCGCTGACAAGGCCGGCTATGCCGGGCAACTCGACCGTGACAACGACGTGCTCGACACCTGGTTCTCGTCCGCATTGTGGCCGTTCTCCACGCTGGACTGGACGCCGGACTATCCGAAGAAATCCAACCCTGCCCTCGACCTGTATCTGCCCTCCTCGGTACTGGTCACCGGCTTCGATATCATCTT
>JBFKMJ010000189.1:0-3887 GCA_041629915.1 Gallionella sp. | reverse complement strand
CCGTTCCCTCACCTCAATCCTCTCCCGCAAGCGGGAGAGGAGGCGAACGAATCGCTACGCGAGATTTTCGTTAACCCTCCGTGCTGACTGCACTCAAATCCCGTTTCCGCATCTGGCTGTTCCGCCCGAAGATTGAAAGCGGAACCCTTACCCTCACCCAGCGCCGCATCTTCATCCTGCCCACCCGGCAGGGCCTGGCGCTGGGCCTCGTGCTGGTGCTGATGGTACTCGGCAACATCAATTACAACCTCAGTCTCGGCTATGTGCTGACCTTCCTGCTGGCGATGATGGCGGTGATGTCCATGCTGCATGCGTTTCGCAATCTGGCGCATCTGGAGATTCGGGCCGGGCACGCTGCAGCCGTATTCAGCGGCGAGGCGGCACACTTCATATTTCATTTCCGCAATCCCGGCGCACTGGATCGCTACCAGCTCAGCCTGCGCCACGACAGCGGCAACCCGCTCAGCTTCAATGTGCCCGCGCAACAGGACAGCGAAGTTGCTTACCCGTTGGCTGCGTCACAACGCGGCTGGCTCAAACCGGGGCAGTTGACGCTGTACACCGAATTCCCGCTCGGCCTGTTTCATGCGTGGTCATACCTGAATTTCGACACGCGCTGTCTGGTCTATCCCAAACCACTGGCCGATGCACCGCTGCCGCCGGGAGACGCGCCGGACGGCACGGGCAAGCGCAGCGTGGCCGGCGACGACGACTTCAGCGGCTTGCGCAATTATGTGGCGGGCGACGCGCTGCCGCGCATTGCCTGGAAAGCCTATGCGCGCGAACAGGGCCTGCAGGTCAAACAGTTCTCCGCACCGGCTGGCGAGGAGTTGTGGTTGGATATTACCGCTGCGCCGGAGCGCGATCTCGAAGGCAAGCTGGCACGCATGACGCGCTGGGTGCTGGATGCCGAGGCACTCGGGTTGCGCTACGGGCTGCGCCTGCCGGATGGCGAATTGCCGCCTGACAACGGCACGGCGCATCGCGACGAATGCCTGCGCCGGATTGCATTGTTCAACCTGCCCACCAACCCCTCTCCCGCAGGCGGGAAAGGGATTGGGGGTGGGGGGCTTGAAAAATAGTGCGCATGAACAAGACGCTCATCTATTCGTTATTGCTCAGCATCCTCATGGTCACCGCGCCGCATGCCGGGCACTTGCCGCCATGGGTCAGCGCGCTGTGCCTCGCCCTGCTGTCATGGCGCGCCTATCTCACCTGGAGCGGCAACCCGCTGCCGGAACGCTGGCTGCTGCTGGTGATCACCATAGCCTGCAGCAGCGGCATTCTCATCGAGTTTCACACCCTGTTCGGACGCGAGGTCGGCGTCACGCTGCTGATCCTGCTCACCACGCTGAAGTTCATGGAGCTGCGCGGCACACGCGACGCAATGGTGCTGATCTATCTCGCCTGCTTCATCATCATCACCAACTTCTTCTACTCGCAGAGTATTCCGGTCGCGCTGTACATGCTGGCCACGCTGCTCGTTATCGCAACCACCTGGATACATCTGCACGGACAGAACATCGGGTTCACGCCGCGGCTGCGCATCGCCTCGACACTGCTGCTGCAGGCCATTCCGCTGACGCTGGTACTGTTCGTTCTGTTCCCGCGCGTACAGGGCCCATTGTGGGGGCTGCCGCAGGATGCCTTTGCCAGCAGCGGGCTGAACGACAAGATGGCGCCGGGCAGCCTGAGCCGCCTGTCGCTTTCCCAGGAAGTCGCCTTTCGCGTCAGCTATGCGGGCCAGCCGCCGCGCCGCGACCAGATGTACTGGCGTGGCCCGGTGCTGTGGGAATTCGACGGGCGCACCTGGACCCCCGGCCGTACCGCTGCCACTGCCGCTCCGCAACTCACCCAGACGGCGCAAGCCATCGACTACAGCGTCACGCTCGAGCCGCACAACAAGACCTGGCTGTTCGCGCTGGACATGCCCGACAAAATTTCCCTCCCCGTCGGACTGACCTACGATTTTCGCATCGTACAGAAACAGGCGGTCAAGGCGCGACTGCGCTATGAAGCACGCTCGCTCCTGATTTACCACGCCAACCTGAACGAATCGGAGCAGCAACTTCGGCGTGCCCTGCAACTGCCGCCCGCCATCAACCCGCGTGCACGGCAACTCGCCGCGCAGTGGCGTGCGGAAAGCGCTGACGATGCTGCCGTGGCGCAACGCGTATTGCAGCACTTCAGCCAGCAGGATTTCCAGTACACGCTGGAGCCGCCGCTGCTTGGACTGCACAGCGTGGATGAATTTCTGTTCGAAACCCGGCAGGGATTCTGCGAACACTACGCATCAAGCTTCGTGTTCCTGATGCGCGCCGCACATATTCCGGCACGCGTGGTGACCGGCTACCAGGGCGGCGAATTCAATGCGCTGGGCAACTACTACATCGTGCGCCAGTCCGACGCACACGCCTGGGCGGAAGTCTGGCTGACCGATCGGGGCTGGGTGCGCATCGACCCGACCACGGCCATTGCCCCGGCGCGCATCGAAAGCGGACTGTCCGCTGCGGTAAGCAACAATGCCGCCCTGCCGTTCATGGCGCGCAACCCGCCACAGTGGCTGCGCAAGCTGCGCCTTAACTGGGACACGCTGGCCAATCAATGGAATCAGTGGGTGCTGGGCTACGACACAGAACGCCAGTTCGCCTTCCTCACCCGCCTCGGCATGGAATCCGTCACCTGGCAAAAATTGGCGCTCAACATGCTGGCGGGCGTTGGCTTCATCATCATGCTATTCGCCCTGTTCATGCTGCGCCACCTGTTCTCACGCCAGCCGGATAGTGCGCAGATCGCATGGCTCAGACTGTGCCGCAGACTGGCGCAAGCCGGATTGCCGCGCGCCGCGCACGAGGGCGCGCAGGACTATGCCGCGCGTGTCGCCGACGCACGTCCCGAGCTCGCCAACGCCATCCGCGACCTCGCCGACCGTTACAGCGCGCTGCGCTATGAAAAACACAACGACCCCGCCTCATTGCAAGCCTTCAAGCGTGCAATCGCGGCATTCAAGTTATAATCCGGCCCCGATTCACCCACGGATTTCACAGATTCATCGGATTAATTTGTATCCATCTGCGTCATCTGTAGAACAGCTTCTCAGGATATAACCATGCTCATTACCCGCCGCCTGGAATTCGATGCCGGACACCGCATCCCCGGCCACAACAGCCAGTGCAAACACCTGCACGGCCATCGTTACGCCATCGAGATCACCCTGTCCGGCGACATCATCACGACTGAAGGACAATCCGAACAAGGCATGGTGATGGACTTTTCCGATGTAAAGCGCATCGCCAGGGAAAAACTGGTCGACGCGTGGGATCATGCCTTTCTGGTGTATCGCGGCGATCACGCGGTATGCGATTTTCTCGCCAGCCTGCCAGAGCACAAGACAGTTATTCTCGATGCCGTTCCGACCGCAGAAAATCTCGCACACATCGCCTTCAATATCCTAAACGGCGCCTACCGCGACCTGTATGACAACAACCTGCGGCTTGAACGCGTACGCCTCTACGAAACGCCCAACAACTGGGCTGACTGCGTGCGCCCCTAACATTTTCATGGCGTTTGTCTGGACACCGCGCGCGCCTTGGTTCAAAATGCGCGGCCTCGGAGGGCTGGCAGAGCGGTTTAATGCACCAGTCTTGAAAACTGGCAAGGGTTCGCGCCCTTCGTGAGTTCGAATCTCACGCCCTCCGCCATGTCATCTGGCCTTCATGCTGTTTGCGACGTAACCGTTTTGCGTCTTATTTATCGCCTTTCCCTGGCTGCGCAGCAAGAAGCTTTTTACCCTGCTCGGTAAACCTCCACCAGGGAATTGATTCACCCCTTTCCATAAAGTGCCGCGCAGCCATCAGCGTGTAGAGCACACAAGGATCATGGCGATG
>JBFKMJ010000188.1:0-3893 GCA_041629915.1 Gallionella sp. | reverse complement strand
TCATCCAGTACATCGTTCTCGTTGGTTGCCACGATCAGCTTGGCAATCGGCAACCCCATCTGGTGCGCGATATGCCCGGCACACACGTTGCCGAAATTGCCGGACGGCACGGCAAAGGAAACCTGTTCGTCGTTGGTCCGGGTCAGCGCAAAATAAGTCTGGAAATAGTAAACCGCCTGCGCGACGACCCGCGCCCAGTTGATCGAATTGACCGTGCCGATGCGGTATTTCTTCTTGAAGGCCAGGTCGTTCGATACCGCCTTGACCATATCCTGACAGGCATCGAACGGCGCGGTGACGGCGATATTGAAGATGTTCGGGTCCTGCAGCGAATACATCTGCGCGGTCTGGAACGGGCTCATCTTGCCGAGCGGCGACAGCATGAACACGCGGATGCCGCGCTTGCCGCGCATCGCATATTCCGCCGCCGATCCGGTATCTCCCGAAGTGCCGCCGAGAATATTCAGTTCCGCGTGATCTCTGGCTAACACATACTCGAACAAATTACCGAGCAACTGCATCGCGACATCCTTGAATGCCAGTGTCGGGCCACCGGACAGGCCGAGGATATGCAGACCGGGTTCCAGCGTCCTGAGCGGGGTGATCTCATCGCTGCCGAAAGCCTGCGCGGTGTAAGTCCTGGCGACGATGTCCTTGAGGTCATCCGCCGGAATGTCGGTGGCAAAGCGACTGATCACCTCGAACGCCAGCTCGCGATAATTCATGCCGCGCATCGCCGCAAGTTCCGTCTTGCTCAGTTTCGGATAGTGGTCGGGGACCGCCAGCCCGCCGTCGTCGGCGAGACCGCCGAGCAGGATTTCGGTGAAGGATTTTGCGGCCATGCCGCCACGGGTGCTGGTATATTTCATGTCGATATTTTTTAGCCGAGTTGTTCCAGACGCAGGCGCGTCACCTTGCCGGTCACCACCGGCAGCGCTTCCATCCTGGCAATCGCCGCGTTGATGCGCTTTTCGCGCGTCTGGTGGGTAAGCAGGATCAGGTCAGCGTGCGCCTCGCCTTCGGCAGGTTCTTTCTGAATCACCGCATCGATGGAAATCTGCTCGTCGGCCAGAATGCGCGTAATGTCGGCCAGCACGCCCGGCTTGTCCTGCACGCGCAGGCGCAGATAGTAACTGGTGGTGACTTCATCCATCGGCAATATCGGCAGGTCCGACAATTGATCCGGCTGGAACGCCAGATGCGGCACACGGTGTTCCGGATCGGCGGTGTGCATGCGCGTGACATCGACCAGATCGGCGATGACCGCACTGGCGGTGGGCTCGGCGCCTGCTCCCTTGCCGTAGTACAGGGTCGAGCCGACCGCATCGCCCTGCACCAGCACCGCGTTCATTGCGCCTTCCACATTGGCGATCAGGCGCCTGGCGGGAATCAGCGTGGGATGTACGCGCAGCTCCACGCCTTCCGGCGTGCGCTTGGTGATGCCCAGCAGCTTGATGCGGTAGCCGAGCTGTTCAGCGTAGCGAATATCAATCGCATCCAGTTTGCTGATCCCTTCGATGTAGGTCTTGTCAAACTGCATCGGAATGCCGAACGCAAGCGCGGACAGGATGGCGATCTTGTGCGCCGCGTCCACGCCCTCAATGTCAAAGGTTGGATCGGCCTCGGCATAGCCCAGACGCTGCGCCTCTTTCAGTACGGTATCGAAATCCAGCCCCTTGTCGCGCATCTCGGACAGAATGAAATTGGTGGTCCCGTTGATAATGCCTGCAATCCACTCGATGCGATTTGCCGTCAGTCCCTCGCGTACCGCCTTGACGATCGGGATGCCGCCCGCCACTGCCGCCTCAAACGCAACCATCACGCCCTTGTTCTGCGCCGCCTTGAAAATCTCGTTACCGTGCATCGCCATTAACGCCTTGTTGGCGGTGACCACATGCTTGCCGTTCGCAATCGCTTCCAGCACCAGATCTTTGGCCACGCCGCAACCGCCGATCAGCTCGATGACGATATCCAATTCCGGGTCGGCCACCACCGAAAACGCATCATTGGTGATGCGACATGCGTCGCCGGCAACCTGCTTCGCCAGCTCCATATTCTTGTCCGCGACCGCGGCAATGCGAATCGGGCGCCCGGCACGGCGCGCGATCTCTTCCGCATTGCGCCGCAACACGGCAAAAGTGCCGCCACCGACCGTGCCGATACCGATGAGTCCTACGTTGATTGGTTTCATTTAAGTTCCTAGTTGTTGGCCGTTAATCGTTAGACGCTAGTTGGTATTATTCGCTACGCGGGTTTAACTAATAACTAACGACTATAGGCTGGTTTATTTGCCGTGTTTTTTGCGGTAATGCTCCAGAAAGCGTGCGATGCGCCCCAGCGCCTCGGTCAGGTCATCGGCAATCGGCAGGAACACGATGCGAAAATGGTCCGGATGAATCCAGTTGAAACCGCTGCCCTGCACCACCAGCACCTTTTCAGCTTCCAGCAATTCGAGAATGAATCGCTGATCATTTTCGATTGGATAAATCTGCGGGTCAAGGCGCGGAAACAGGTACAGCGCGGCTTTCGGCTTGACGCAGGTCACGCCGGGAATTGCAGTAATCAGCTGGTACGCCAGATCGCGCTGTTTGCACAGGCGCCCGGTCGGCACAACCAGATCGTTGATGCTCTGGTAACCGCCCAGCGCTGTCTGAATGGCAAACTGCCCGGGAACATTGGAACACAACCGCATGGATGCCAGCATGTTCAGACCGTTGATATAGTCCTGCGCATGACCCTTCTCGCCGGACACCACCATCCAGCCGGCACGGTAACCGCAGGCGCGGTAATTCTTCGACAAGCCATTCAGTGTCAGAAACAGCACGTCATCGGCCAGCGAGGCGATCGAGGTATGCGTCGCACCGTCATACAGCATCTTGTCGTAAATTTCATCGGCAAAAATGATCAGATGATGCTGGCGCGCAATCTCGATGATCTCCTTCAGAATCTCGTCGGAATACAAGGCCCCGGTCGGATTGTTCGGGTTGATGATGACGATGGCGCGTGTGCGCGGCGTGATCTTGCTGCGCATGTCGGCCAGATCGGGCATCCACTCGTTTTGTTCATCACACAGATAATGGCGCGGCACGCCGCCTGCCAGCGTCACTGCCGCTGTCCAGAGCGGATAGTCCGGCGTCGGGATCAGCACCTCGTCGCCGGTGTTGAGCAACCCCTGCATTGCCATGACGATCAGTTCCGATGCACCGTTGCCGATGTAGATATCTTCCAGACCCACCCCGGGAATTTTCTTGGACTGGCAGTAATGCATGATGGCCTTGCGCGCCGCGAACAACCCCTTGGAATCCGAATAGCCGGACGAATTCGGCAGGTTGAGAATGACATCCTGCTGGATCTCTTCCGGTGCCTCGAATCCGAATGGCGCAAGATTGCCAATATTCAGCTTGATAATGCGCTGACCTTCTTCCTCCATCAGCTTGGCGCGCTCCATCACCGGCCCACGAATGTCGTAGCACACGTTGGAAAGCTTGGTTGATTTCAGGATGGGTTTCACGATTTCTCACTCAAATTGTTCAGGCCGATGCGCTTCCGCTCAATGATAGAATTCCATCACGCGCGCAATCACCGCAAGGTGCGCGATTTTACCCGCGCAGCTCCTGCGCAGCAAATGGAGAACACACATTGAAACTGACCCTCGCCAATCACGGTGACACCAAATTGTTCACTGCCAACGGTGCCGATTACGTCATGGTCAACGGTGAACGCTTCGATACCAGCATCGTCGTCTGTGCCAATGCGGTACGCAGCGATTGGCGTGTCAGCGGCTTCGATACGCTGGACGAGGCAGACTTTGCCTATTTCATCGACCTCAAACCCGATGTGCTGCTGTTTGGCACCGGCGCACAGCAGCGCTTCCCCCATCCGCGCCTGTACCG
>JBFKMJ010000187.1:0-3923 GCA_041629915.1 Gallionella sp. | reverse complement strand
CGTCAATAGCGGACAGGATGGGCGTGAGACGGTCGCGTTCCGGCAACGGCTCGACGGTGTGATGCAGCCGGATCAGCTGGCGCGCAAAAATCAGATCGCGATAATGCAATTGCTGTTCGTTCAGCGCGACGATGACATAGCCGCTATCCATGATGATGGCAGGTTGTTCGGCGAGGACAGGACGCTGTTGGCGCGCCTGGCGCAAGACTTCCTGCGCGCAGTCCTGCTCGAAGCCGGCGCGGCAGTACAGCAGCCAGTGGGTGTGGGTTGTAGTTTGCATGGCGCGCATTGTGGCACAGCTGGTGGTAATATCCGCGCCTCTTTTCTGGTGTGGCGAGTGTATGGCTAAGCGTTATGATTTGATCGTGTTCGACTGGGACGGCACGGTAATGGACTCAACCGCGGTGATCGCGAGTTCGATTCAGGCGGCATGCCGCGACCTCGGCCTGGCCATTCCCGGCGATGAAGCCGCGCGTCATGTGATCGGCCTCGGTCTGGTTCAGGCCTTGCGCTATGCCGTGCCGGACGCGCCGGAGTCGATGTATGAGCCGCTGGTGGCACGCTATCGGCATCATTTTCTGGCACAGGACCGGGCAATTCCGCTGTTTGATGGCGCGCGCGAAACCATAGCGGAGTTGCACGATGCGGGGTATTGTCTGGGCGTGGCAACCGGAAAGAGCCGCGCGGGACTCGACCGGGTACTGGAATCCACCGGCCTGAAACAATATTTTCATGCCACGCGCACGGCGGATCAGACTTGTTCCAAACCCGATCCTGAGATGCTGCTTGAACTGATGGACGAACTGGCGGTCAATGCCGAACGTACGCTGATGATAGGCGACACCACACATGATGTGCAGATGGCGCAGAATGCCGGGGTGGACGCGCTGGCGGTGGCGTATGGGGCACATCCGGCCGAGCAATTGCAGGCATTGGCACCGCTTGCGCTGGTGCAGGATTGTGCGGAACTGCGTGCATGGCTGAAGGCCCATGCCTGATGAATTAGCAAAGGAGTCGTGATGTCAGACCAGAACAACAATTGGGAACGCAGCGTGATGGAGAAGCTGGCGATGTCGGCCATCCAGGAACAACGCCGCGCGCGCCACTGGGGCATCTTCTTCAAGGCGCTGACGTTCGCCTATCTGTTCATCATCCTGTTCGTTTTCATGGGCTGGTTCGACAGCAGGGAAGCAACGCTGGGCGGCGGCAAGCACACCGCGCTGGTCGATATGCAGGGCGTGATCGCATCGGACAGCGCGGCAAGCGCCGACAACCTGATTCCCAGCCTGCAGGATGCGTTCGCGGACAAAAACACGCAGGGCGTGATTCTGCGCATCAACAGCCCGGGCGGCAGTCCGGTGCAGGCCGGACAGATCAACGACGAGATCCGCCGCCTGCGCGCAAAATACCCGGCTATCCCGCTGTACGCGGTGGTCGAGGATATTTGCGCCTCCGGCGGCTATTATGTGGCGGTCGCAGCGGACAAGATCTTCGTGGACAAGGCCAGTTTGATCGGCTCCATCGGCGTGCTGATGGACGGCTTCGGCTTCACCGGCACCATGGAAAAGCTCGGCGTGGAACGGCGCCTGATTACCGCCGGCAGCAACAAGGGTTTCCTCGACCCGTTCTCGGCACTCGATCCGACACAACAGGAATATGCGAAACAGATGCTCACCGAAGTCCATCAGCAGTTCATTGACGTGGTAAGGCAGGGGCGCGGCAAGCGCCTCAAGGAATCGCCGGACACCTTCAGCGGCCTGGTGTGGAACGGACAGCGCAGTGTGGAGCTGGGACTGGTGGATGGTTACGGCAGCATCGAATCGGTGGCGCGCGATGTTATCAAGTTTGAAACCATCGTGGACTTCACCATGAAAGAAAATTTCGTGGATCGGCTGGCGAAACGCTTCGGCGCGGGCATCGCGAGCGCGCTTGGATTCTCTACGCACAATGGCGTCTCGTTGCGTTATTGATCCGGCCAACTGACGCCGGGCAGGATACCGTTACAACTGCAAGTTGCCCGGATTGACTTCCAGCCACACACTCAGCGGCGCGTCATCTGCCGGCCATTGCAGGTTGATTTCGACGGCCTGCATGATGCTCTCGAACCCCGCCTCTGATTGAGAGGCGGTGAAATACGGCACGGCATGGATGGCGACAGCCTGCGATGTACCGAGGATCAGGTGGCCGCCCAGCACGCCGTCATCCAGAACAAGCCGCTTTGCATCCAGCTCCAGCGGCGCGCCAAACCCGCCGAGTATGTTGTTGTCGATGTCAACATAGCGCCCCGCATAACCGTCACAGCTTGGCATCGCAAGCAGCAGCCTGACCGACAGGCTCCCGCCGGTGAGTCGTTGCGCGGCGTATTGCACTTCAATCCGGTTGCCGGACAGCGTGATGGTCTTCGTAATGGCGCCCGCCCCGATCACTGCCTGAAATTGCATCGAAACGGCATCCTGCCTGACCGGCGCATAGTCCCGAACGATGCGGTGTTCATCTCCGCTTATCCATGAGTCGATAAACAGGCCGGGCGGGTGCTCATCGGCCAGCAAATCAGAATGGGGGATTTCGTGCTTGAAAGCGACGCGATCATGCGCCGAGGCGATCCCTTCCCCGCCGTGCGCTCCGCCTTGCGCGTTGCCATGAATTTTTCTGAAGTAATATTCGGCCTGGCGGCGCAGGGTGTCGCCAAAATTCTGGTTCAGGCGATAGTCGTCAAACTCGCAAACGCCGGCAAGGCCATCAAGCCTGACGATGGCCTGTAATGCGTTGTTGAACAGGCAGCATTCATCCATGCCGTCCTTATCCAGATCTTCCTGATGCGCTGCCTTGCGTGGGGCGACATTGTCCAGTTTGGCTTCCAGCCGGACAATGGCGTTGTACACGGCGCGGCGCAGATGCGGCAGGTAAATCCCGCCAAACAGGCCGTGCCAATAGGCATCGTTGGATTGCGCCTCATAAAGATCATCCAGCAGACCCGCCGTGCGCTGTTCGGCCGGCAGTTGCGCGATTCTCAGCGACAGGCCGAGCATGCGCTTGTGCATCCAGTTGGATTCCGGATAACGGCTGAAGAAGTTTTTCCAGATGCCGCCGCGGATATACGCCTTATGCTCTTCGTAGCGTCCTGAAATTTTCTCGCGGGCGACCAGATCGGCATATTTTGCGGCGGCGGCAGCAGGCAACGCCCATTCGTTCATTTCGATGTAGGAGGTGGTCGGCAGATAGATGACGCCGCGTGTCCTGACCTGATCGTGGTACTCCCGGTAGGTGCGCGGCCTGATTTTTTCCGAAGCCAGCACGCCGCGAATAAAATTTTCCAGCCAGCCCTTCTCGTAAACCCACTCATAGGTTTCCGGCCAGATGCCGAATTTCTCGATGTCGTCGAAATACACGGCGGCGGCATTCTCGCCGTGTTCGGCAAGCCATTCCAGATAGCCGACCACCTCATGGGCGGGCGCAAACGGAATGCGGTAACGCAACGCCTCGGAAATCGGAAACAGATCCAGCGGTTTTGCGCCTTCCTCGGTGGTGTAATAACCGTTCAGTTGACCGGCCTCTTTTCCGGCGCACAGGAAATGATAATCATCCACGGTCACATAGCGAATGCCGGTATCGACCAATGACGGGACAACCGTTGACTCCCACACCCGCTCGGTGAGCCACGCGCCTTGCGGTCGCTGTCCCAGCCTGGCTTCGAGTTTGTCGGAAAAACGTTTCAATTGCCCGATGCGATCCTGTTCCGGAATGACCGCCAGCACCGGCTCGGTGTCACCGGCCCCGAACAATTCGACCTGGCCGCGCGCGACCATTTCCCGCAGCAGCGCCCTGTCATCGGGGAATTTCTGCAGCAGATAATCCAGCAGCCAGCCGCTGAAATGGATCGCAAAGCGAAATTCTGGAAAGCGGTGCAGCGTTCGCAGGAACGG